>NZ_LZJJ01000228.1:0-12127 GCF_001667625.1 Mycobacterium sp. E1715 | reverse complement strand
TTGTGCCGATGTGGGATCCGGAATTGTGCGCGGCCGAGGTGCGGCGTCTGGCCGGCAAACGCTGCAAGGCCATCAGCTTCCTCGAGGCGCCGCACGCTTTCGGCTTCCCCAGCTTTCACAGCGAGCACTGGGACCCGATGCTGACCGCGATGTCGGAGACGGGCAGCGTGCTGTGCATGCACATCGGGGCCAGTGGCGGCCTGATCACGCTGGCGCCTGACGCTCCGATCGACCATCACATCATCCTGCCCACCCAGCTCACGCTGATGGCCTTGCAGCGTTTGCCGGCCAGACGCCGCACCTCGGCCGCGCACAATTCCGGATCCCACATCGGCACAATGCCGATCGGGATGAACCGGCCCAGATGCGATCCGCACCACTCGTCGACGTGCCAGTCGTTGTAGGCCTTCAGCATGATCAGCGCGAGGTCCTTGTCCGCCGCCTCGCAGAACGTCCGCGCGTTGAACCCCGCCATGGTCGGGAAGTTCATCGACGCGAGGACGCCCCCGGCGTCCATGTCGCGCACCCGCAGGTTGACGTCGTAGCAGGCGGGCCGAATCTCGGAGAACACGCCGGGGTTGAAGCCCCATTCCTCTTTGGGCCACGTGACCACCGCGCACATGCCGAACGGCGTCGAGGTCTCGATGCCCTGAAATACCCAGCGATCAATGCCCTCCGGGCTGCGCTCGACCTTTGGCGCCTGGTCCGCCCACTTCTGGGGGACATGACCTTTGAACATATCCGGCGGTTCGATCACGTGGTCATCGATGCTCACCAAGATCATGTCGTCAAGATTCACCGCAAACTCTCCTCGCAGTCCGATTCGGTGTATCCGCTAGAGAAGAACACCGTTCTCATGCGAGGCTAGCCGACGCCGCAGCCTCAGGCAATGCTTGCGATACCCAGTGCAGATCTTGTCCGGGTGCGCGCCTTTCGCGCCCCGGTCAGGGCCGGGTAAAGGCGGTTTCCAAGAAGGTCCAGAACTGGTCGAACGCGACGTTCTCGCCCACATAGAAGCCGAGCACGCGCGCCTGCAGCATCTCCATCGTCGTGTGCAGCAAGATCGACGCGATCGTCGAATCATCCAGCGGCGGGCTGCGCATACCGGCGTCACGGCACGCGGCAAGTAGCTCGGTCAGCGCTCGGTGCTGGGGCTGCAGCAAGGCCGACAGCTCGGCCGGACGGGTTTCGCTGAGCCGCTGATGAAAGCTGACCAACGAGCGCTGCAACAGTGGCGGGGCCGGATCGGACGCCAACCACTCGGCTTGCATGAAGGCCCGAAGGCGATCCAGCGGGTCGGTGCCCGCTTCGGCGACCGCGGCCAGCTGCCGCTCGAGGCCGCCGAGCGTGGCTTCCTCGTAGATGGCCAGGAAAAGGTCGTCGGTACCGCTGAACGATTGGTAGAAAGACCGCAGTGACATGCCGGATCGTTCGACGACCTTTCGGACGGAGAGATTTTCCGCGCCTCCCTCACTGAGCAATTCCAGCGCGATGTGCAGGAACCGGTCGCTGCGCGCCTGAGCCCGTTTGCGCACATCCTCGGTCGCCCGCTCCGTCGAGCGCACCCGCCAGCGCGACTCCGGCCGTGGCGCCGACGTCAACCAGGCCGACACGTCGGTTCCCGATTTGCTCACACACCACAGCGTAGCGAGCCGGCGTTTCCATTAGCCGATAACGTTGGCCTCGGCCAACGGATACACGCAGTGCTCATGATGAGAACATGTAGTGACTTCGATGACGCACGGGGCCGTCAGGTGCGTTGTTCGGCTGTTGCCGCCGGCCTGGCAAGGGTCTGCACGCGGCGATCGGTGAAGCGCCACACCCCGTCGGATCCGCGGGCCAATCTATCCAGGTAGCGCCCCGCCAGGGCGATGACCGTCGCACCTTCCTGACCGCTTCGGTCCAGCATGGCCCAACCACTCACAGCGCTCGCACGGTCGCCGTCGACGGTGATGACGGGATTGACGACAGCATGCAGGGTGCCAGGGCGGTCGGTGGGCCGCAGAACCGCCCACAGCGCCGCCAGCTCGGCGCGGCCCCGGTAGGTCCGTCCCATCGCGGCGAACGAACAACTCTCGTCGAACAATTCGAGCAGTTCATCGGTCGCGCCGCTGTCGAGTAACGCGCAGTAGCGCTCGATCACCCCGCGGATACGCAGCTCGTCGACCAACGCGTCGGCGGCGGTCACGCGACGACGCCCTTGACCTTTAGGTCGATGATGTCGTCCCAGTCCATGCCGAGGTCGTCGGTCAAAATCGCGTCCCCGTGTTCATTGAAATCGGGCGCGCGTCGCGTCGGTGCCGACTCCTCGTCGAACTGGACGGGCGTGGCCACCAGCGGGTGCTTCTCACCCGAGGCGGCCTCGGCCTGAACCACATACCCGTTGGCGATGACCTGTGGGTCGGCGGTCACCTCGATAGAGTCCTGCACCGGCGCCCACTGGCCACGGAAGTCGCCGAGGCGTTGCTTCCATTCGGCCAGCGGCGCAGAGGCGAACCGCTCGGCGAGGATCGACCTCGCGACGGGGCTGTTCGCGGCGAAGCTTGCGACATCGGCGAACCGCTCGTCATCGACCAATTCGGCCAGGCCCATCACCCGACAAGTCTCGGGCCAGTAGTGGAATCCCTGCAGGCACGCCAATTGCAACCAGTGCCCGTCCGACGTCTGGTAGGTGGCCACCAGCGGGTTGCCCACATCTGTGCCGACCGGGAACTGGCCCCACGGATGGTTCAACTCGTGCGACAACGCGATGGCGGCCCCCATCGCCCACATTCCGGTGGCGAGAAGCGACACGTCGACAACCGGCGGCTGGCCCGTGCGCTCGCGATGCAGCAGTGCCGCCGAGATGCCGCCCGCGATGGTCATCGCGCCGATCGAGTCGCCGTACGCGGGCGCGGGTTGGCCCGGAATCGCCTCGAATTCAACGGGTTTGGCCCCGTAGGCGACCCCGGCGCGGCACCAGTATCCCAACACGTCATATCCCCCGCGATCGGCGTCCGGGCCGCGCGAGCCGAACCCTGATCCACGGACGTAAACGATGTTGGGATTGGCGGCCCGGATGTCGTCGACGTCGATGCGCAGCTTGGAACGCACCGCGGGCAGCTTGTTGGTCAGGAAGACGTCGCACGTCGCCGCCAACTTGTAGAGGATGTCGACGCCTTCGGGCGTGCTCAAATCCAAACCGATGCTTCGCTTTCCGCGATTGGAGTGTTGCAGCAGCGGATGCCATGCACCACCGTCGAGGCCCAGGTTGCCGGTCGACATGATGCCGCGCATCGCGTCGCCGCGCTCGGCGGGTTCCACCTTGATCACGTCCGCGCCCCAGTCGGACAGGATCGCCGAAGCCGCGGGAACGAAGGTGTGCTCGGCGACCTCGAGGACGCGGATCCCTTGCATCACAGCGGTCATGGCAACTGTCCTAACTGTCGATCGGTCATCGGTCCTCGAGGATCATTTCGGCGGCCCGCCAGGCCATCGCCATGATGGGGCCGTTGAGATTGCCGGCCACCATCGTCGGCAGGATGGACACGTCGACGACGCGCAGCCCGGGCACCCCACGCACACGCAGGCGGGCGTCCAACGGGTCGGATTCCGCCGGGCCCATCGCGCACGCCCCGGACGCGTGATACCCGGCGCCGCCGTAGAGCAGTCCCGCCCGCAGGATGCTGTCGTCGTCGTCGACCGCGGGCCCGGGTTCGATCTCGGAAAAGATCATGTCGGCCACGGGATGCTGCTCGACGATGTCCCGCATGCGCCGGAACATTGCCACCGATACCCTTTTGTCGTAATCGGTTTCGAGGTATGCGACCTCGACGCGCGGCGGCTGACTGGGATCGGCCGATCGAATCCGCACCGAGCCCTGACTGGTCGGCCGCAGAACGAAGCCCAGGAGGGATAGGCCCGCCCGGCCTTCGATGCCCCCGTCAACGGGCCCGACACCCAACGAGAAGGGTGTCATGAGCACTTGCGCGTCGGGCCGTTCGCTGGCCGGGTCGGCGCGGATGAAAGTGAGCATGTCGTAGGCGGCGGTGCCGATCGGCCCCTTGCGGGTGGTCAGATAGCGCAGCCCCGCGCGCGCCTGGCCAACGGGGGTGGACAGAAACCGGTTGTATCCCTTGTTCTCGTTGAGCCGCATCTGCAGCGGTATGCACCGGTGCTCGCGCAATCCTTCGCCGATTCGCGGGCTGTCCACCCTGACGTCGACGCCGGCCGCGGTCAATACTTCTTTCGGCCCAATCCCCGACAGTTGCAACAGCTTCGGAGTTGCCAAACTCCCGCACGAGACGATCACCTCGCGGGAGGCCCGAAGCTCCTGCTTGCCCTTGGCCGAACTCACCTCCACACCCACGGCGCGATCGGATTCGAAGACGATTCGTTGGGCGATTGCGCCGGTCAGCACCGTGAGGTTGGGCCGCTTCATAGCGGGGTGCAGAAAAGCCCTCGCGGAGTTGACTCGTTTACCCTTCCGCATCGTGGCCGCGGTGTACCCGGTGCGCTCCTCGTCGGAGGCGTTGATGTCCTCGACCCGCTTGATGCCCAGAGTGGTCGCGGCATCCATCAGCGCCTCGGAGACCTCGTCGTGGGTGTTGATAACGCTTACACCGAGGGGGCCGCCGGCGCCGCGGACCGCGGAGGGGCCCAGACTGTGATCCTCGATAGTCCGGAAGACGCGCAGCATCTGGTCCCAACCCCAGCCGGGATTGCCGCGGGCGACGATATCGTCGTAGTCGGCCGCCTGCCCCCTGTTGTAGACCAGCCCATTGATCGAACTCGACCCGCCGAGTAGCTTGCCCCTGACCCAATGCTCCTGCTGTCGGTGCGGCCCAAACGGTTCCACGTCGTATTCCCACACGTAGCGCGGGTTTTTCATCAAGAACGCGAAGCCCTTGGGCATTGACACCAACGGGTTGCGGTCGGTGCCGCCAGCCTCGAGGAGCAAGACTTTGTTGCCGGGGTCGACACTGAGCCGATCTGCCAATACGCACCCCGCGGACCCGCCGCCCACTACGACGTAGTCGAACTCGCTCACCGTCAGCCCTTCCGAGTCGGCGTACTCGCTGTACGAGAACAGTGTTCTCAGCAGAGTAGCCTCGGCGGTTCAGCGACGGAAGTACCTCAGCGAATCCCTAGCGTCGAGGCGGCGCTGCGCGCGCCTGACGATTGAGATGATCGGCAGCAATTCTCGAACCCGGTGGCATCGTCACGGGGCGAGCTCGTTGCGTGTTGGTGTAGTCGGTCTGGGAACCGGCAAGCCGTTCGGCCGCAAGGCCTACGGTCGAATGCCGTATCCCTCGCCGTCGTCGGCCAGGTAAGTGACGTCGTACCACCGCCTCGGCGGCCGGACGGTGGCGTCGTACTCCTCGGTCGGGGTCGCCCGCTCCAGCCGGACGTCCGTCAACTGCGGATTGTTCGCGCGGACATAGTCTTCCAGCTCAGCGAGCAACGCCTCGCCGGTCAGACCCGTCTCCGCGAGCGCCCTCGCTTCGCGCTTCGCCCAACTCACGCGTCTATATTGCCCCGGCCCTTGCGGCCGGCCGCGACGCGCTCGGCTATGTGGCCATCCGCCCGTCGAGCAGGATGCCAAGGCGAACGGCGCCGTCTCTGCGGTGCACACCCTCGATGCGCACCTCGATGTCTGGCCGCCGTGGCTTGCCGGCGGTCGACGTGGCCGGGTTCTCGAAGGTGATCATCGCCGATCTCCTCTCTCGCTGGGCCCCCGCTTTCTTCAGGGTGCGCCTGCTTTGCCGACTATTCGGGGTGCGACACGGTCACGATTAGGGCAAGACGGTGTGCATCAGCATCACGTCGTATGCCGACCACAGCGACAGGTTGAAGTAGAGGTCCCGGCCCGACGACCAGGGGTGGATCATCGGCGCATAGATGCCGCCGGGCATCGAGAACGACGACACGAGCGGTTGCTCGGGGCTCCACGGTCCCTGCGGGGCGGGCGCGGTCCGCGCCACCACGTCGTTGCTGCCGCCGTTGGTGTAGAGCACCAGGTACTGCTTCAGGTAGCTGTTGTACTGGGCCGACATCTCGCCTACCGGGCCGGGGAAGATCGGCGTCGCCGCGCCCGGGTTGTTGGGGACCCAGCGGCCGCCCTCGTCGCCGTTCCAGTACTGATATTTGGTGAGGTCGGGCAACTGGCCCGGTGGCACTCGCGACAGGAATGCGGCGCCGCCGCGCCCCGAAGGGGTTCCGAACTGGTAGAGGTAACCGTCGTTGCCCTTCATGAACGCACCCATTTGGAAGTTCTCGTTGCCGGGGGTGAACCCGGCTCCCGGGATGGCGTCCGCGGAGGCCGTCCGGATCGAAGTCGGGAAGATTCCCCAATTCTGGCCATTGTCATTGGACCTGGCGATCGCCGAGTAGTTCGTGGACCATTCGCCGTCGCGGCCCCACTGCCGGATGGACATGTAGCTCATGTACTGCGTCCGGCCGATCGAGATGCCGGCGGTCGGGATGATTCCCGTCTCGTGCGCGGCCTTGTGGATCGTGTTGACGACCTGCTTGGACAGGCTTGTCGTCCACACCGGTGACCCGGAGTACCGATCGTTGGGGAGGCCGTCCGCGATGTGGATGCCGTGCGACAGGTCATGGTCCGAGCTGCGGAACAACGTGTTGTAGCGCCACTGCTGGCCCTTGACTTTGCAGTAGCCGAAGGTGTCCCCGAACGCCATCAGAACCTGGCGATTCATGGGATCGCCGTTGTCCCAGGCGATCCCGAGGTCGGTACCCGAGATGCTGAAACGCTGCAGGGTCTTGTTCGGGCCGTCGGGCCCGGTCACCCAGTCGACGAGCGACGTGGGCGCGCCCGCGATCGAGGGCGGCGGTGGCGCCGGCTGCGGCTGCGGGACCGGGGCGGCGTTGGGCTGCAGCTGACCGGCGTTCGGTGGCTGCGGCAGACCGGGTACGGGCGGATTGGGCCCGGGCGGGAGGACCTCGGCCTGGGGTCTCATCGGGGCGACCTGGCGACCCGGAGTCGTCGGTTTGAGGAACTGGGAGATCAGCGGGCCCAGCCTGGGCAGGGGTGCCTGGTCATTCGTGTGCGTCGGCCGGCGTCCGGTCGGCGGCTGGACGACCGGCTGGGGTGCGGGCATCGCCGGCGGCGCGACGGGCGGCTCCACGTTCGCTTCCGGTGCGCCACACGGGGTGGCAAAAGCCATCGGCGCGGGCCCGACCACGAAGACGAGTCCGACTGCGGCCGCCGACGCCATCGAGAGCGACACACTTCGAAGAATCGCCGACATGTAACACCTTTCGAGCGGCGGGACACCGCATTGACGTCCGCAGTTGGCTCATGTGACGATAGTGATTAGAGCGGTTGTTGTGACTAGTGATGCGACGATAGGTATCCATCCGTGACCGTGTCGCAACGCGGCCGATCGCACGGGAATTGCGCGTATCGAGCGATTAGCTCGCGCACCTCCTGGGCTAACGCCATCACCCTGCGAGCCGGCTGCCGTTTTCCGCAGTAGACCGCTCGGAACTTCCCGTAACCCATGGCGGTCGAGCGACGTTCTCGCCTTGTTTGCAGGTGTTGCCGGCGCCGATTTCGGTGTTATTCTTCCGTGACATGTTGATCCGTATAACGGGTTTAAGTGATTCGCTATGCGGATCTTGTCTTCGAGCAGGGAGGTCCTGATGAAAGACCAGCGCAACGCACTGCTGACGATCGCCGGCGTTTCCGTCGCCGCGGCGGCTTGGCTGGGCCACGGCGCCGGTCCCGCCATGACCGCGGCACCGGCGGGCACCGAAACCCAGGCGCCCACCACCACGCCCACCCCGCTCACGACCCTGGCGCCGCCGTCGACTCTCTCCGCGCCGCCGGCCCCGTCGGCGCCACCGGCACCGCCGCTTCCGTAACGATCGTCGGCGATGGGAGTGGCTTCGCGCCGCTGAACCGAGCGCGTGCCCGCCCGCCTCTGAGCGTCAATCCGGTCGCGACGTCCGGCCACCCCAACTTGTCGCTGTGCGGCGGCGGGCACTCCCGCCTGTGCCCGTTTCGTCGTGATTACGGGACCCGTGAGCCGGACGGCCGCGACGGGCGCACGGGCGGGAGACCGTGCGTCGAGCGTCCTCGCCAGGTACGCTCCGATCCGCCAGCACACCCGCCGTCGCCGCGGTCTAGCAGTAACGCCGGTCTCGGCAAACTCGGTCGGCGCCCCGGGTGGGCGGCCCGCCGAGGAGGGCGACCATGAGTGACCGTAATGGCCTGCGTGGCAACCTATTCGAAAGCCAGGCGTATCTGCGCCGCGTGGTCGCCGCATCCATGGCCGGCACGGTCGTCGAATGGTACGAGTTCTTCCTCTACGGCACCGCCGCAACCCTGGTCTTCAGCAAGGTGTTCTTTCCCCGCGGCGGCAACGAACTCGACGCGATCCTCGCCGCCTTCGTGACCTACGCCGTCGGCTTCGCCGCCCGCCCGCTCGGTGGGATCGTCTTCGGTCAGCTCGGCGACCGGTACGGCCGCAAGAGGCTGCTGCAGCTCAGCCTGTTGTTGGTCGGTGTCTCCACGTTCGCGATGGGGTGCCTGCCCAGCTTCGCCCAGATCGGGTACTGGGCCCCGGCGCTGCTCGTGGTGCTGCGGTTCGCACAGGGCTTCGCTGTCGGCGGCGAGTGGGGCGGGGCGGTCCTGCTGGTCGCCGAGCACAGCCCGACGTCCAGTCGCGGCTTCTGGGCCAGCTGGCCGCAGGCCGGCGTGCCGGGCGGAAACATGCTGGCCACCGTCGTGCTGCTGATTCTCACCTCGACGCTGTCGGACCGGGCATTCCTGAGCTGGGGCTGGCGCGTCGGCTTCTGGTTGTCCGCGATCGTCGTGCTGATCGGCTATTACATCCGCACCAAGGTGACCGACGCGCCGATCTTCTACGAGGCGCAACGGCAGCTGGAGCGGGTCAGTACCGCCCGCGTCGGCGTGGTCGAGGTGTTAAAGCGTTACCCACGTGGCGTTTTCACCGCCATGGGCATGCGTCTCGGCGAGAACACGATGTACTACCTCGTCGTCACCTTCTCGATCACCTATCTGAAAGTCCACGTGCACGCCGACACCAAGACCATCCTGTGGTGGCTGCTGGTGGCGCACGCGGTCCACTTCGTCGTCATCCCGCTGGCCGGACGACTCAGTGACCGATTTGGCAGGCGCCCAATCTATTTCATCGGTGCGATCAGCGCGTGCACCTGGGGCTTCTTCGGGTTCCCGATGATGAACAGCGGCCGTAACGCCGTCATCTTGTCGGCGATCGTCCTCGGCCTGGTGATTCACGGCCTCATGTATGCGGTCCAGCCCGCGGCCATGGCCGAGATGTTTCCCACCCGGATGCGCTATTCGGGGGTGTCGCTCGGCTACCAGGTCACCTCGATCGTGGCCGGTTCGCTGGCACCGATCATCGCGGTGCGCTTACTCCAGACGTACAAATCCGCGGTGCCGATCTCCTGGTATTTGGCGGCGACCGCCGCGGTGAGCGCCGTGGCCGTCGTCACCGCCGTCGAGACGAGGGGCATAGACCTGGCGGCAATCGACCTGGCCGACGCCCGCAAACACGGCGGCATCACGGCAGGTCAGCCGGACGGACCGGACCCCACCGAGCTCGTCCCCGGGGCCGTCTGAGCCGCGGGTGGGCGCGGCACCCAAGCGGTGGCCCCCCATCGAACAGGCCAGGAGGTTGACTTCACATGTTTGTCGTCCGCGGTACGGGGCAATGTTCCATGAGAGGCGCACGCGTCGGCCGGCCTTCGCGTTCGCCTAGGTCCCGTCGGTTCAGCCCGAGAGCCGACGGGGCCGCCCCATCTTCGGGCACCCCGTTCACCCCGCCCCCTCGCGGACAGACCTCAACGCCGAGGCGATCCAGGAGTACCGTGCGCGTATGGATGGCTCGACGGACGTGTGGATTCTGGGCGGCTGGCAAACCGACTTCGCCCGCAACCTGAACAAGGAGGGCCGCGACTTCGCCGCCCTGACCGCCGAGGTCGTCGAGGGCACGCTCGCCGCCGCCAAAGTGAACGCCGCCGACATCGAAGTGGTGCACGTCGCGAACGCGTTCGGCGAAATGTTCGCCGCCCAGGGCCACCTCGGCGCGATGCCGGCCACGGTCTGCGCCGACCTCTGGGACACCCCCGCGTCCCGGCACGAAGCGGCGTGCGCGTCGGGCAGCATCGCTGCCTTGTCGGCGATGGCGGATCTGCGGTCGGGCGCCTACGACACCGCGCTGGTGCTCGGCGTCGAGCTCGAGAAAACCGTGCCCGGCGACACCGCGGCCCAGCATCTGGGGGCCGCCGCCTGGACGGGTCACGAGGGGGCCGGCGCCCGCTACCTGTGGCCGTCGATGTTCGCTCAGGTCGCCGACGAATACGACCGCCGCTACGGCCTGGACGACGCGCACCTGCGGGCGATCGCGCAGCTCAACTTCGCCAACGCGCGGCGCAACCCGAACGCCCAGACGCGCGGATGGACGGTCCCCGACCCCATCACGGACGACGACACCACCAACCCGATCACCGAGGGCCGGCTGCGGCGCTTCGACTGCAGCCAAATGACCGATGGCGGCGCGGGATTGGTTCTGGTCGGCGACGCCTATCTGCGCGCCCATCCCGATGTGCGGCCCATCGGTCGCATCGACGGCTGGGGACACCGCACGGTGGGACTGGGTCTGCGGCAAAAGCTCGACCGGGCCGCCGACGACCCCTACGTGCTCCCGCACGTGCGGGCCGCCGTACAAGACGCGCTGCGGCGCGCGCGGCTGGCCCTCGACGACCTCGACGGGTACGAGGTGCACGACTGCTTCACACCCAGCGAGTACCTGGCGATCGACCACATCGGCCTGACCGGCCCGGGCGAGTCGTGGAAAGCGATCGAGAACGGCGAGATCGAGATCGGCGGCCGGCTGCCGATCAACCCGAGCGGCGGTCTGATCGGTGGCGGCCACCCGGTCGGGGCGTCGGGCGTGCGCATGCTGCTCGACGCGGCCAAACAGGTCAGCGGCGCGGCCGGCGAGTACCAGGTCGACGGGGCAAAGACCTTCGGCACCCTCAACTTCGGCGGCAGCACCGCCACCACGGTGAGTTTCGTTGTCAGCACGGCAGCAGGTGTGTGACATGGACGTCGCGATCGTCGGCAAGTTTCTGTCCACGCTGCCCGAGGACGACGACCACCCGTACCGGACCGGACCGTGGCGTCCCCAGACCACCGAGTGGGACGACGACGACCTCACCGCGGTGGAGGGGGAGATCCCGCGCGACCTGGACGGCATCTACCTCCGCAACACCGAGAACCCGCTGCACCCGGCGCTGAAGACCTACCACCCGTTCGACGGCGACGGCATGCTGCACATGGTCGGCTTCCGCGACGGAAAGGCGTTCTACCGCAACCGTTTCGTACGCACCGATGGCTTCCTGGCGGAGAACGAAGCCGGCGAGCCGCTCTGGCCGGGGCTGGCCGAGCCGGTGCAACTGGCCAAGCGCGAAGACGGCTGGGGCGCTCGCACCCGGATGAAGGACGCGTCGAGTACCGACGTCATCGTGCACCGGGGCGTGGCGCTGACCAGCTTCTACCAGTGCGGCGACCTGTACCGGGTCGATCCGTGTTCGGGTGAGAACCTGGGCAAGGAGACCTGGAACGGGCGGTTCCCCACCGATTGGGGCGTGTCCGCGCACCCGAAGGTCGACGCCAAGGCCGGTGAGCTGCTGTTCTTCAACTACAGCAAGCGGGACCCGTACATGCGCTACGGCGTCGTCGACCAGAGCAACGAGCTGGTCCACTACGTCGACATCCCACTGCCGGGACCGCGCCTGCCCCACGACATGGCGTTCACCGAAAACTACGTCATCCTCAACGATTTCCCGTTGTTCTGGGACCCCGCCCTGCTCGAGCAAGACGTGCACGTGCCGCGCTTCTTCCCGGACATCCCGTCACGCTTCGCGATCCTCCCCCGCCGCGGCGGGCCCGCCGACATCCGATGGTTCGAGGCGGACCCGACCTTCGTGCTGCACTTCGTCAACGCCTACGAAGACGGTGACGAGATCGTGCTCGACGGATTCTTCGAGGGGGACCCTTCCCCGGCCGACACCGGTGGGTCGAAGTGGGACAAGCTGTTTCGCTTCCTGGCGCTCGACCGGCTGCAGTCGCGGC
>NZ_LZJJ01000227.1:0-671 GCF_001667625.1 Mycobacterium sp. E1715 | reverse complement strand
TTCGCCCAGAACGAGCTGGTCAGCAAGTGTCACGACATCCAGACCGCGGACGCGGTGGATGCCGACGAGCAGCGCGAGCTGGAGGCCCGCGCCGCCGGGCTGAAAGCGGCCAACACCTGGCACGCATCGCGGGCGATTCAGGAGGCGCGCGAGGCCTGCGGTGGCGCGGGTTACATGGCCGAGAACCGGTTGGTCGCGCTGCGCGGCGACACCGACGTCTTCACCACGTTCGAGGGCGACAACCACGTACTGACGCAGTTGGTGGCCAAGGAGCTGCTGACGGCCTACGCCGATGACATCCGCAGCATGAGCCCCGTCGAATGGGTGCGCTTCGCCGCCAACACCGTCGGTGAGCGCGTCGTCAAACGGACTGCGGCAGAGACGATTATCCAAACGATCGTGGATGCCCGGCAGGACAGCGAGGAAGAGGGCAGCCTCTTCAACCGCGGCACGCAGATCAAGATGTTCGAGGACCGCGAGGAATATCTGCTGGCGTCCGTGGCCCGTCGGCTGCAGGCAAAATCCAAGGAGATGTCGGAGTTCGACGCGTTCAACGCGGTGCAGGACCACGTTTTACACGCGGCGTCCGCACACATCGACCGGGTGGTGCTCGAGGCGTTCGTCGCCGGCATCGATGCCTGCCCGCACGAGGAAACCCGCGAACTGCTCGG
>NZ_LZJJ01000226.1:0-3196 GCF_001667625.1 Mycobacterium sp. E1715 | reverse complement strand
CACCCTGCGCAGCGCTACGCCACCCCGGTTGACATGGCACGAGCCGCGCGCGATGCGATCACGGTGCCGCTACGCCGCCGCCGGCGCTCATCAACAGGGACAACTGCCAACAGATCCTGGGTATCTTCTGCCCCCACGCGTGACGGGCGCCGACCGCTGGGTGCCAATCGTCCCGATCCCTGGATTAGGTTGATCGCGTGGCCGCAAACGCACACAAGACCGCCCGGCGGTTGCTGACGGTATGGTGCGCAGCCGTGGCCGCCGCGGGTCTGTTCGTCGCGTGGCGGATCGATGAGCGGGCGCAACCGTGTTGGAGTGTGCGGCAATTCATCGACTTCAACCGCGACGCGCAGGCTTCGTTTAAGGCGAAGACGCGGTTTGCGCCGCCGGGCTCCTACGAACAGAACTCGGTACCCACTGACGCCGACTATCAGGCGTGGCTCGACGGCCTGCAGCGGCGAGCCAACCAGGTGACCGCGCCCGGGCTGTCGGCCCACGCGCAGCGAGCGGCAGCGCTGGCCCGTGAATTCATGACGGACGCGAACCGGATGAACGACGACCTAGGCAGACAAGACCCGCTGAAAACGGAACTGCCGCCATCGGCCAAAGCCGTGGCTCGGGCCAACCAGGAGTTCGGGGACGAGATGGCCACCCTGGCACGCGCCTGCCCCAGCTGAGCGCCCGGCGAGTGCCGCCCCCCCGAAATGCCTCTAGCGGCCGACGCCCAGCGTCGACGTGTAGTAGTTGACGCCGTTCATCGTTTGTCGATCATCGGCGGCCCGTGCGATCGCCCCCAACCCGAAGCCGGCGAGCAGCTGGGCCATCGGCGTTGCGACCGACGCCCACCCGAGCGCATCCAGGTACGCCCCGACGTCGTGGCGCTCACCTTCGAACTGGACCACGTCGAAGTCGAGTTCGAAGCCGTGCTCGCGCCACTTGGCAGTGGCCTCACGCATCCGTTGGCGCGCTGCGTCGGGGTCCATGTCGGCGGTATTCGGCACAGCCTCACTCCCGAGTCGGCTGCCCGGCGCGCTCAGGGCGGTGACCATCTCGAGCAGCCGATCCTGGGCCGCTGGTGTCAGATAGCCGAATAGGCCTTCGGCAATCCATACCGTGGGCTTCTTGACGTCCAAACCCGTCGTAACCAGTGCCGTCGACCAGTCGTCGCGCAGGTCGATGGCGACCGTGCGTAGGTCAACTTTTGGTACGGCACCGAGCTTGGCCAGTGTGGTGGATTTGAACTCGATGACGGCCGGTTGATCCATCTCGAACACCGTCATCCCTTTAGGCCAGTCCAGTCGGTAGGCGCGGGCGTCGAGGCCCGAGGCGAGGATCACGGCTTGACGGATGCCCGCTCCTGCGGCATCGGCACACAACTCGTCGAAGTACCGCGTGCGGGCCGCAATCGATGCGGGCATCTGCGCCAGCCCCCATGAGCTGCCCGCGACGTCGATATCCGAGGCGACGAGCTCGCCGGTAGCCCAGCGGGTCAGAAAGCTCACACCGACCGCGCGCACCAACTGCTCGGCAAAAGGATCGTCGATAATCCCATCCCTGGTGGCGACGGCTCTCGCGGCCGCCGCCATCGTGGCCGTGGTTCCCACTCCGGTAGCCGGACCCCAGGTGTCGTCATTGGGTGGTGTCATCGTGAACCTCCGAGAGCTGCCTGGATACCGTACAACCCGTCTCCTGGCGCTCCTCAGCGACGCCGCTGACGTGACCACCGCGACCACATGCGCGCGGCCATGGCGCAATCGAATTTAGCGGGTTACCAGTAGGACTCCGCCGTAGTTGTTATCACAGTGCGCACCAATCCATTTCGCAGCAACATCGATGTGCGTAATTCCCACGTAAAGCAGTCGTGAGGGCACACCCGAAAACTCGCAGCGGTCCAAACTGTCGCAGACCTGGCAGGCAAAAATGTTTGGCTTGCGGTTGACTGTCATTCGATAACGGCGAACGGCTGCGAGAGGAGCGCCTGTGCCCACCGTCACCACCTCGGACGGTGTCGAGATCTTCTACAAGGACTGGGGTTCCGGCCAGCCGATCGTTTTCAGTCACGGCTGGCCGCTGACGGCCGACGACTGGGATACGCAGATGATGTTCCTCCTGCACCGGGGCTATCGGGTGATCGCTCACGACCGGCGCGGGCATGGCCGGTCCGAGCAGGTCGGGACCGGCAACGACATCGAGCACTGGGTGGCCGATCTGGCCGCGCTGACCGAGCAACTCGAACTGCGCGACGCCGTCCACATCGGGCACTCCACCGGCGGCGCTGAAGTGGCCTGCTATGTGGCGCGCCACCAGGAGCGGGTCGCCAAGGCGGTGCTGGTGTCCTCCCCGACGCCGAGCATGGCGCAGGCCGAGAACAATCCGGGCGGGCAACCCCAGGAGTGGTTCGACGCGGT
This sequence comes from Mycobacterium sp. E1715, assembly GCF_001667625.1. Classification (NCBI taxonomy): domain Bacteria; kingdom Bacillati; phylum Actinomycetota; class Actinomycetes; order Mycobacteriales; family Mycobacteriaceae; genus Mycobacterium; species Mycobacterium sp. E1715. The sequence continues at coordinate 788 of NZ_LZJJ01000226.1, read as the reverse complement.
GCGTGCGGGCATCTTGGGAAATCGATCGGAGTTCTTCCGCGCCGTGCCAGAGGGGCCGTTCTACGGATTCAACCGCCCGGGTGTGGAACCGTCCGAGGCGGTCATCGCGAACTGGTGGCGTCAGGGCATGTCCGGCAGTGCCCAGGCTCACTACGAGACGGTGGTGTCCTGGCTGCAGGACTACTCCGACGAATTGCGGGCGATCACCGTTCCCGTCCTGGTCATGCACGGCGACGACGATCAGATCGTCCCGTTCGCAAGCGCGGCGCCCCGGGCGGTCGACCTCCTTCAGAACGGCGCGGTGAAGGCCTATCCCGGCTACCCGCACGGCATGCTGACCACACACGCGGATGTGCTCAACCCGGATCTGCTCTCGTTCATCGCGTCCTGAACGGCGGCGCCGGGATACACCGCCACGACCTCGAAATTTTCGACCCGCAAAGCGTCAAGCGGCTTGAGGGACGCCGACACCCAGGCGTCGCCTCGCGGGAGGAGCATCACTACGCTGATAAGGTCGCCCGAATCGCTCATATCTCAACAGATTCGGAGGCGATCACCCTACAATCGCTGCCGTGACCACCACGGCGCGATCGCCGGTCCCGGCCGCCGAAACATCCGCTCCCCTCGGAGTCGCGCCGCCGTGGACGTGGCTCGAGAAGCTCTGCTTCCGGCTGCTTTTCACCATTGGTGTCGGCATGCTCTTCGTCGTCGGTGGCGGTAGCGTGGTGAAAGACAGTGTGGGCCGGCACCCACTCGAACCGATAATTTGGCTACTCGCGCAGATCGGC
>NZ_LZJJ01000225.1:0-3479 GCF_001667625.1 Mycobacterium sp. E1715 | reverse complement strand
GCCGCCGGATTGGGTTGTATCCGCTGCCTTTTCGTTCCATCGGGTCTGCACGGTGCGCAAGCGCTGGACCGGGTCGTCGTCCTCGACCGGCAGGTACGGCGACCGGACCGGCGTCGGCGCCAGGGCGGGCAGCGAGTCGGCCCGTGGCTCCTCACCGCGGCCGAGCAGGACTGTCCGGAAGCCCTCGGTGGCGGCGGCCAGCGCGACGTCGTTGACGGTCACCCCGAACCTGCGGCAGACGCGGTCGACGTCGGCGATCGGGACCCGCACCGTGGCGTAGCGCCGGGGCGTTGCGGCGCGATCGGGCGACTGCAGCGCGGGCCAGAGCGCGCCGACGACGGCGCCGGTCGCGGTCCAGGATGCCCGCCACAGCGCATCGGCCCAGCCGGTTCGCCGCACCGGCGGTTGCGAAACCCGTTCGGCCGCAGGGGCATTGGCGAAGGCGCTCTCGTCGGCGTCGTCGCAAAGCCTGGTGAGCAGGTGTGCGGGCGACTTGCCGTCCAGCAGCCGGGGATGGGCTTTCATCAGGATCGCCCATCGGTTGCCCTTGAGGCCCTCGATCACCCAGCACTCCCACTGTGGGCGGTCCGGGCTCAGCGGCCGTTCGAGGGCGTGGGCGATGGCCCGGGACAGCTCGGTGTCGTCACCCGGTCGGTTGATCGCCACCCGGCGCACGTGCTGGGCGAGGTCGAAGTCCCGGCAGTCGACCCAGCCCGGGTGCGTCGGGTGCGGCCGCAGCACCTGCGTGCAGCGGGGAATCGATCGAATGCGTTCCGCCAGAAGGGCTTGGAGGCGCTGATGGTCGGGTGCGCCGTCGACGATGGCCACCGCGCCGATCGCCAGGCCGGCGTGCTGGTCGGGGTGGTGGGTCTTCAGGAAAGCCGTATCCAGTGCCCTCACCTGCGCCATGCTCGCCCCCGCCTCATTTTCGCCCTGATACCAGTGTCTGTCGGTCCTTGTTGCCCGCGGTAGGCCCGCGGCGTTAAGAGCGTGTTTAGGAGTTGAAGATCGGTTTAACAACGGTTGTCCTGCACCGGAGGTAATTCGAACAAACTTTCGATATGCTTTCAGGTGTGGGCTGGTTTAATGGCCCGCCGAGCTGGGCGGAAATGGAGCGGGTGCTCGACAGCAAACCGCGCCATGCCGGCGTGCCGGTGGTGCCCGGGGAGGACGCCCCCCTCTCGCCCAAGCGCGGAACGTACCGGCCGCCGGCCGGCGCCCGGGCGGCTCGCTCGTCCGTCCCCTATGCCGAGCTGCACGCGCATTCGGCGTTCAGCTTCCTCGACGGTGCCAGCACGCCGGAGGAGCTGGTCGAGGAGGCTTCCCGGCTGGGGCTGCGCGCGCTGGCGCTCACCGACCACGACGGGCTGTACGGGGCGGTGCGGTTTGCCGAGGCGGCCGCCGAGCTCGAGCTGCGCACCGTGTTCGGCGCCGAACTGTCGCTGGGGCCGGGCGCGCGCACCGAGACGCCGGATCCGCCGGGCCCGCACCTGCTGGTGCTGGCCCGCGGCCCGGAAGGTTACCGGCGGCTGTCGCGGCAGCTGGCCGCGGCGCACCTGGCCGGCGGGGAGAAGGGCAAGCCGCGCTACGACTTCGACGCGCTGACCGAGGCCGCAGGGGGGCACTGGCACATCCTGACCGGATGCCGCAAAGGCCATGTCCGCCAAGCGTTGTCACAAGGGCCGGAGGCCGCGGAGCGGGCGCTGGCCGACCTGGTGGACCGGTTCGGTGCGGACCGGGTCAGCATCGAGCTGACCCACCACGGCCACCCGCTCGACGACGAGCGCAACGCGGTGCTGGCCGGGCTGGCGCCCCGCTTCGGCGTCGGCGTCGTCGCCACCACCGGCGCGCATTTCGCGGGTCCGCCGCGGCGCCGGTTGGCCATGGCCATGGGCGCCATCCGGGCGCGGCAGTCCCTGGACGCCGCCGCCGGATGGCTGGCCCCGCTGGGCGGTTCGCACCTGCGGTCCGGCGAGGAGATGGCCCGGCTGTTCGGGCAGCGGCCCGACGCGGTGACCGCCGCCGCCGAGCTCGGCGAGCAATGCGCGTTCGGGCTGGCGCTGATCGCCCCGCAGCTGCCGCCCTTCGACGTGCCCGCCGGGCACACCGAGGACAGCTGGCTGCGGCAGCTGACCATGGCGGGGGCACGCGACCGCTACGGGCCGGCCGACACCGCGCCGCGCGCGTACGCGCAAATCGAGCATGAGCTGAAAGTCATTGAGCGGCTCACTTTTCCGGGCTACTTCCTGGTGGTGCACGACATCGCCCGGTTCTGCCGGGAGAACAACATCCTGTGTCAGGGCAGGGGATCGGCAGCCAACTCCGCGGTCTGTTATGCCCTCGGTGTCACCGCGGTGGACCCGGTGGCCAACGAGCTGCTGTTCGAGCGGTTTTTGTCGCCCGCCCGCGACGGGCCACCCGACATCGACATGGACATCGAGTCCGACCAGCGCGAGAAGGTCATTCAGTACGTCTACGACAAATACGGCCGCGACTACGCCGCTCAGGTCGCCAACGTCATCACCTACCGGGGCCGGATCGCGGTGCGCGACATGGCCCGCGCGCTGGGCTTCTCCCAGGGTCAGCAGGACGCGTGGAGCAAGCAGATCAGCCACTGGAACGGGCTCGCCGATTCGCCCGACGTCGAGGGCATCCCCGAGCAGGTGGTCGACCTGGCCAACCAGATCCGGAACCTGCCGCGGCACATGGGCATTCACTCCGGTGGCATGGTGATCTGCGACCGCCCGATCGCCGACGTCTGCCCGGTGGAGTGGGCACGCATGGAGAACCGCAGCGTGTTGCAGTGGGACAAGGACGACTGCGCGGCAATCGGTTTGGTGAAGTTCGACCTGCTCGGGCTGGGCATGCTCTCGGCGCTGCACTACGCCATCGACCTGGTGGCCGAGCACAAGGGCATCGAGGTGGACCTGGCCCGGCTCGACCTCTCCGAGCCGGCGGTGTACGAGATGCTGGCCCGCGCCGATTCCGTCGGCGTGTTCCAGGTGGAGTCACGCGCGCAGATGGCCACGTTGCCCAGGCTCAAGCCGCGGATCTTCTACGACCTGGTGGTGGAGGTCGCGCTGATCCGCCCCGGGCCCATCCAGGGCGGCTCGGTGCACCCCTACATCCGGCGGCGCAACGGGCTGGACCCGGTGGTCTACGACCACCCGTCGATGGAGCCCGCCCTGCGAAAGACGCTGGGGGTGCCGCTGTTTCAGGAGCAGCTGATGCAGCTGGCGGTCGACTGCGCCGGCTTCTCCGCCGCCGAGGCCGACCAGTTGCGCCGAGCGATGGGCTCCAAGCGCTCGACCGAGCGCATGCGCCGGCTGCGCGGCCGGTTCTACGAGGGCATGCGTGCGCTGCACGGCGCGCCCGACGAGGTGATCGACCGGACCTACGAAAAGCTGGAGGCGTTCGCCAATTTCGGCTTCCCGGAAAGCCACGCGCTGTCCTTCGCGTCGCTGGTGTTCTATTCGTCG
>NZ_LZJJ01000224.1:0-1126 GCF_001667625.1 Mycobacterium sp. E1715 | reverse complement strand
AAGGACACCAACATGAGCGAGCGGGTACTCGACCGGGTCGTGGCGATGGCGGATCAGTTGCGCGACCAGGCCCCCGAGGCCGAGCGGATCGGCCGCCTGACCGACGACAGCGTGAAGCTGATGAAGTCGGCCGGGTTGATCCGGCTGCTGCAAACCAAGCAATATCAGGGTTTCGAGGTCCACCCCCGCGAGTTCGCCGAGACGACGATGGCGACCGCTGCGCTGGACCCGGCGGCCGGCTGGATCGTCGGCGTGGTCGGCGTGCACCCCTACCAGTTGGCGTACGCGGACCCCAAAGTCGCCGCCGAGATCTGGGCCGACGACGTCGACACGTGGATGGCGTCACCGTACGCGCCGCAGGGGGTGGCCAAGCCCGTCGACGGGGGCTACCTCTTCAACGGCCGCTGGCAGTTCAGCTCGGGCACCGACCACTGCGACTGGATCATCCTCGGCGCGATGCTCGGCGACGAGAAGGGCATTCCGATCATGCCGCCGCAGATGTTGCACATGATCCTGCCCCGTAAGGACTACGAGATCGTCGAGGACTCGTGGAATGTGGTGGGGTTGCGGGGAACCGGTTCCAAGGACGTCATCGTCAAGGACGCGTTCGTCCCGTCGTATCGGACGATGGACGCGACGAAGGTGATGGACGGCACCGCCCAGCGCGAGGCCGGCATGACCGAGCCGCTCTATCTGATGCCGTGGTCGACGATGTTCCCGCTGGGCATCTCGGCGGCCACCATCGGCATCGCCGAGGGGGCCCTGGCCGCGCACCTCGACTACCAACGCGAGCGCGTCGGCGCCACCGGAACCGCGATCAAGGACGATCCCTACGTGATGTTCGCGATCGGCGAGGCAGCCGCCGACATCAACGCCGCCCGCCAGGAACTGCTGGCCAACGCCGACCGCATCTACGACATGGTCGCCGCCGGCAAGGAGGTGTCGTTCGCCGACCGCGCGGCCGGGCGGCGCACCCAGATCCGCGCGGTGTGGCGCGCGGTCGCGGCGGTCGACGAGATCTTCGCCCGCTCGGGCGGCAACGCGGCCCGCATGGACAAGCCGCTGCAACGGTATTGGCGCGACGTCCATGTCGGCCAGCTGCACGCCATCCACATGCCTGGAACCA
>NZ_LZJJ01000223.1:0-4571 GCF_001667625.1 Mycobacterium sp. E1715 | reverse complement strand
GGCCTCAGCTGCCGGCCGCGCGGGCCCGCGACACCACCTGCATCGACAAGATGCTGTCGCCGCCCAGGTCGAAGAACGATTCGTCGACCCCGACCCGGTCCAGCCCGAGCACTTGGGCGTAGATCCCGGCCAGGATCTCTTCGGTCGGGGTCTGCGGTGCGCGGAAGGGCGTGTCGGCAAAGACCGGCGCCGGCAGCGCCTTTCGATCGATCTTGCCGGACGAGGTCATCGGGAACTCGTCGAGCACCATGATCTGCGTCGGCAACATGTAATCCGGCAACCGCGCGCTCAATTGGCGTCGGACGGCGCTGATCCGCGTGTTGTTGCGCGGGTCGTTGGCGGGTTCGTCGTGACCATCGCGGTTCGGCAGGTATACGTCGCTGATGGTCGGGATGCTTCCCTCCGCAGCGGCCGTGAAGACGGCATCAAGCGTGCCCGGTTGAGCGCCCCACGTGACCGCGACGCGATAGCCAATGGCTTCGCCGAGGCGGTGCAGTGCTTCGGGTGTCGCGGTGCCGTTCGATTCCACCCGGGTGGCCTCAGCGAGCGCGTCGGTCAGGGGTAGCCCCGCCGCCAGGCCCTGTCCGATTTGGACGTCGGTGACCAAGCCGGCGCGCGGGATTCCGCATATTCGGATGTCGGCGGGACGGTCGGAGTTCAATCGATTCTGCAGCCCGTTCAAGCCGGCGCAATCGGCCCACGCCCAGGTCGGGGCGGCGCCCAGGGAATGCACCGATGTGGGCGCCTTGTGCACGACGACGTCGTAGCGGTACCGGGTGAGTTCGTTGTCGGCCGCTCCGCGCTTGACCTGGATGTCGAGCGCCGACGCCGCCGGATGGCTGGCCGCCCAACCGGTGAAAAACTCTGGAGCGAGCAGGAGTTCGGCCTCGCCGACGACGGCGCGCTGGATGCGGTGACGAAGTTCGCCCGCGTCTGTGTTGCCGCTGCGGGCGAGCGCCACCGCGGTCTGGAATGCGCCCTGCAGGCTGTGGTTGCGGACATCGCCGATGAACAGCGATCCGCCGGGGCACAGGAGTTCCATGACACTGTCGATGAGGTCGGCCAGATACCCCGCGTTGGGGAAGTACTGAACGACCGAGTTGAGGATCACGGTGTCGAAGAAGCCCAGCGGCAGGCCGTCGGTCACGTGGGCGGGTCGAGTCAGCAGCTGGACGCGGTCACGCCAGGGGAGCTCCAGCCGTTCCATCGAGCGGGCGAGGTAATCGATTGCCGCCGCGGACATGTCGGTGGCCACGTAACGCTCGCACTGCGGGGCGACTTGTGAGAGAACCAGGCCCAGGCCCACCCCGATCTCCAGTACCCGCCGCGGTCGCAGGGCCATGATCCGGTCCACCGTCAGCGAACGCCATTCCTCCATCTCCGCGAGCGGGATCGGCTCGCCGGAGTAGCTGCTGTTCCATCCCCGGAAGTCGGTGCCGAGCCCGGAGGTGCCGGCCTCGGCGCCGTAGAGGTCGTCGTAGACGTGCTGCCACTGCGCGACGATTTCGTCGTCGTCGTCGTTGTCGGCGGTGGCGGCGTGCTCGAGGGCCACGTAGGCGACGAGGTTGGCGCCGGTCCCGCCGTTGTGCATCGTGGCTGCGGCCATGGTGACGTGCGGGCAGGCCAGCAAGCTGTTCTCGATCTCCCCCAATTCGATTCGTTGTCCACGGAGTTTGACCTGGGTGTCGGCGCGTCCCAAGTAGTCCAGCGTTCCGGCTGCGGTCCAGCGGACCAGGTCGCCCGTGCGGTACAGGCGTGACCCGGGAACCCCAAAGGGGTTGGCGATGAACCGTTCCGCGGTCAACTCCGCCCGGCCGAGATAGCCGTGCGCGACGGCACGTCCGCCCAGATACAGTTCGCCGACGACGCCGATGGGCGCCGGGCTGAGCCGGGTGTCCAGCACGAGAGCGCACACACCCGGGACGGGGGTGCCGATTCCCACCGGCTGCCCCGGCGCCAAGGGTCCGCCGCAGGTGGCCCAGATGGTGGCCTCGGTGGGGCCGTAGGCGTTGAACATTCGCCTCTCCGACGCCCAGGCAGCCGCCAACTCGCTTGGGCACGCTTCCCCCGTCGTGATGAGCGTGTCGACCGCGTCGAGGCGGGCGGGGTCCAGCGAGGACAGCACCGACGGGGTCAAGACCGCAGCGTTGACGCGCTGATCACGCAGCAATGCCGTCAACGCCTCGCCCGCAACGGCTTCCGGCGGCGCCACCACCAGCGCCGCCCTCGCCCCGACCGCCAGCAGCAATTCACCGATCGATACATCGAAGGTGGGCGCGGCGAGCATCAGCAGCCGCGTACCCGCATTCAATCCGAAGAGCTCGCCGAGCGAGGCGATTTCCAGCAGGCCACCGTGGCTGACCGCGACTCCCTTTGGGGTGCCGGTGGATCCGGACGTGAAGATGACGTGGGCGGTGCTGTTGACCGTCAGGGGTGCCAGGCGGTCGGCGTCGGTGATCGGGTCAGCGCTCAGCCCGGATAGGTCGAAGTCGTCGATGCGGAGCACGCGGCGGCCGCCGGCCCAGTCAACGGTGCCGGCGTCGCGGGTCAACACGCAACTCGCGTCTGCGGTGTCCAGCACGGTCGCGATGCGCTCGACGGGGTGAGTCCGGTCGACGGGCACGTAGGTTCCGCCGGCTTTGACGACGGCCCACCAGGTGAGCACCAGTTCCAGACACCGATCCATCGCGACCGCCACCGCGCGCTCCGCGCCGACGCCCGCCGCTATCAGTGCGTGCGCCAACCGTGTCGACGCCTCGTCGAGCTCGCGATACGACATCGAGCGGTCACCGTCGACCACCGCCACCGCGTCCGGGTCGGCAGCCGCCGCTGCCGCCAGCAACTGCGGCGCGACTCCCACCTGTGCATCGACCCCGGTGCCGGCCCACGTCGATTGGACCAATTCGCGCTCGCCGCAATCCATCAACGAGATGGCGCCCACCACCACCGCTGGGTCCGCGACCACCGCGTCCAGCACCCGCCCGAACCGGTCGACGAGACGCTCGATGGTGGAGCGGTCGAAGAGATCCGTCGCGTATGTCACCGATCCGGCGGCCCGTGGAGCGGCCGGGTCGTCGGTGGGCACCTCCACCAGTTCGAAGTCCAGGTCGAAGCGCGCCGAGCGGGTGGGCACCGCCCACTGTTCGACGCCGACGCCATCGATCGCGAACGCGTCCGGGCGCACGTTGTTCTGCAGCACCATCAGCACCTGGAACAAGGGGTGGTGCGCGGCCGAGCGCGCGGGATTGAGCTGCTCGACCAACCGCTCGAACGGCACGTCCTGATTGCTGTAGGCGTCCAGGGCTTTATTACGCACCCGCGCAAGGACATCGGTGAACCGGCATGCCGGATCCACTTCCACTCGCAACACCCAGGTGTTGACGAAGAATCCGACCAGGTCGCTGAGCGCACGATCCGACCGCCCGGCGATCGGTGTGCCCAGCACCACGTCGTCACCCACGCCGACCCGGTGCAACAAGACCGCCATGACAGCCTGCAACACCATCGAGGCCGTCGCGTTGTGCGTCGCTGCCAGCTGCTTGATCCCGGCCCAGACCCCCGGCTCGATCAGCAGATCCACCTCGCCGCCGCCGTAGCTGGGCACCGGGGGCCGGACACGATCCGCGGGCAGCGACACGATTTCCGGCAGTCCGGCCAATTCGCCTTGCCAATAGCGCAACTGGCGAGCGATCACACTGTCCGGGTCGGACTCGTCTCCCAGCAGCTCCTGATGCCACAGCGTGTAGTCCACGTATTGCACCGGCAGTTCGGCCCAGTCCGGTATGAGCCCCGCGCATCGGCTTGCGTAGGCGACGCCGATGTCCCTGAACATGGGAGCCAGCGACCAACCGTCAAAGGCGATGTGGTGCAGCACAATCGCGAGCACATGCTCCGCGGGTCCCGTCGAATAGATTTGCGCGCGAATCGGGATCTCCGTCGCCAAATTGAATCGGTGGCTCGCGAGCGCGATCAACTCGCCCGCGACCTCTTGCTGATCGCCCAGCGGCACGACGGTGGTGTCGCCGCGCCGCCACATCCCCGGCTGGGCCGCCAACACCTGCTGGTACGGGGCGCCGTCGACGTCCGGGAAGACGGTGCGCAACGACTCGTGGCGGCCGATCAGGTCATCGAGGGCCGCGGTCAGCGCCTCGACGTCCAACTCGCCGGTGATCCGGAAGGCGGTCGGCATGTTGTACGTCGCCACCCCGCCCTCGAACTGGTTGACGAACCACAGGCGGTTCTGGGCGAACGACAGTGGAATCTTCGCGGGACGCTCCCTGCGTCGCAACGGTTTCCGTCGAGTGCCTCCGGCGAGGCGGGGCGCCAACTCGGCGACGGTGGGGGCCTCGAACAGGGTGCGGACCGAAACGTCGGCGTCCAGGTCGGCGTTGACGGCGGCGATCAGGCGCATGGCCGACAACGAATCCCCGCCGAGGTCGAAGAAGGAGTCGTCGATGCTGATGCGGTCGAGGCCGAGGACTTCGGTGTAGATGGTGGTCAGGAGTTCTTCGATGGGGGTGGTGGGGGGGCGACGTACAACATGCCGACCGCCTTCCGGATCACCGGCGAGT
>NZ_LZJJ01000222.1:0-1866 GCF_001667625.1 Mycobacterium sp. E1715 | reverse complement strand
GTAGCAGCATCTGCGTCAGATTTTTATAAATGGAGGAGCTTTGGACACGGTACTTGGCGTGTCGATGGCGCCGACGGGGGTGGTGGTGGCGCCTGGACTGCCGGGGCGACGACGTTTTGGGTGATGTCGGGGCGCTGATGCGCGTGGGGCCGGATGTCGAAGGCCAGCGCCAGCGAGAGCGCCAGGACACCGCCGACGAATACCAGGGTCGCGGCGACGACGGCCAGCACCGGCTTCCGGCTGCGCCGATCGCCCCGGTCCGCCGCGGACTCGGCTCCCCGGGCGGCCGCGTCGCCCGCTTCGGCGCTGTACGCGAGCTCGCGCCCGCCCGTCGCGGGTTGTCCTGCGTAGGGCATCGCGATCGTCGACGGCGCCCCCAGGTGGGCGTTGGCCGCCGCCAGCGAGGCGCCGCGGGCCAGCGCCATCTCGGGTTCCTCGGGGGTGGTCACCGACAGCGAGGTCGCCGACTCGAGCGCCGGCTTGATGTACGGGATGTCGACGTCCGAGCCCACCAGGAACAGCCCGTCCGGGCGCGCCCTCATCGATTCGGCGCCCGAGGCCAACGCGGCCAGCTGCGCCAGCGCAGCCCCGTCGCTGCTGGGCAGCGCATGCCGGCGCACGTCGGCGACCGAACCGTCGGCGGTGTCGACGACGGCCAGCGTCGCGGTGCTGGGCTCGACGAACAGCAGCGCGGTGCGCGCGCAGTTGGTGGCACTGCCCGCGGCCTGCGCCAGCGCCGCAGCAGCCATCACGCCGGAAACCAGCATGACGTCCTCGATCTTGCGCTCCGCCAACGCATTTCGAAGCGCGGCCGCCTCGGCTTGATCCGTCCACGTCACGCCGCTCGATTTCACCCGATAGCCACCCGCGGCCGCGCTTTCCCGTGTGCCGAGAATCGCGTCGACCACGCGGTCCGCCGCGGCCACCGCCGTTGTCTGATCGGCGAGTTCAAAGCCGTCCTGGTCGACGGTCACTCCGCCGGCATCGCCCCAACCCGGACCCGGCCCGTCCCACAGCGATCAGTGGGACGACTGGCTGCATCGGCACCTGGGCGGCCACGGCATCCCTGTCCCCTAGCCCGCCCGCCGGGTGCCGAACACGCGTAAAATCGGGACACTAGGGGAAAACACGGTGGGGACTAAGTGACCTCTGGCGTTTTCGCGGGGTGCGGCGGCCACGTTCTCATCATCAGCGCTAGCAATCGAACGATGGAGGAGCTTTGGACACGGTACTTGGCGTGTCGATGGCGCCGACGGGGGTGGTGGTGGCGCCTGGACTGCCGGGGCGACGACGTTTTGGGTGATGTCGGGGCGCTGATGCGCGTGGGGCCGGATGTCGAAGGCCAGCGCCAGCGAGAGCGCCAGGACACCGCCGACGAATACCAGGGTCGCGGCGACGACGGCCAGCACCGGCTTCCGGCTGCGCCGATCGCCCCGGTCCGCCGCGGACTCGGCTCCCCGGGCGGCCGCGTCGCCCGCTTCGGCGCTGTACGCGAGCTCGCGCCCGCCCGTCGCGGGTTGTCCTGCGTAGGGCATCGCGATCGTCGACGGCGCCCCCAGGTGGGCGTTGGCCGCCGCCAGCGAGGCGCCGCGGGCCAGCGCCATCTCGGGTTCCTCGGGGGTGGTCACCGACAGCGAGGTCGCCGACTCGAGCGCCGGCTTGATGTACGGGATGTCGACGTCCGAGCCCACCAGGAACAGCCCGTCCGGGCGCGCCCTCATCGATTCGGCGCCCGAGGCCAACGCGGCCAGCTGCGCCAGCGCAGCCCCGTCGCTGCTGGGCAGCGCATGCCGGCGCTCGAGTCGGCGACCTCGCTGTCGGTGACCACCCCCGAGGAACCCGAGATGGCGCTGGCCCGCGGCGCCT
>NZ_LZJJ01000221.1:0-5326 GCF_001667625.1 Mycobacterium sp. E1715 | reverse complement strand
TTGGACGGGGTGGGGCAGGCGGTGGTGATCGCGCGTGAGGATCGCCCCGGTGACAAGCGTCTGGTCGGTTACATCACGGGCGCGGCCGACCCGGCGCGGCTGCGGGCAGAGCTTTCCGAGCGGTTGCCGGCGTTCATGGTGCCCGCCGCGATCGTGGGCCTGCAAGCCCTGCCGCTGACCGCCAACGGCAAGCTGGACATCCGCGCGCTGCCGGCCCCCGAATACGGCGCCGACCGCTACCGCGCCCCGCAGAACCCGACCGAAGAGATTCTCGCCACCGTCTTCGCCGACGTCCTGGGCCTCGACCGCGTCGGCATCGACGACTCCTTCTTCGAACTCGGGGGCGACAGCATCCTGGCGCTGCAAGTGGTCTCGCGAGCGCGGGCCGCAGGCCTGACGTGCCGCCCGCGGGACGTCTTCGTCGAGCAGACCGTCGCCCGCCTGGCGACCGTGGCCGGGGTGGCCGACGGCGACACCGCCGCGGCCGACGAGGGCCTCGGACCGGTGCTGGCCACCCCGATCATGCGGTGGCTGCGCGAGATTGGTGGTCCGATCGCCGAGTTCAACCAGACGATGGTGCTCCAGGCGCCCGCCGGCGCGACCGAAGCCGACGTCGCGGGAGGGCTGCAGGCCGTCCTCGACCGGCACGCCATGCTGCGGCTACGCGTCGAGGGCGACGGCGACGACGGGTGGTCCCTATGGGTGCCCGACGCGGGCGCCGTCGACGCGACCGCGTGCCTGTGGTCGGTGGACGTGCTGTCCGATGAGGCCTTGGTGGAGGCGCGGTCGAGGCTGAACCCCGCCACCGGGGCGATGCTCAGCGCGGTGTGGGCCGCCCCCACGCGACAGCTGGCGTTGGTCGTTCACCACCTGGCCATCGACGGGGTGTCGTGGCGAATCCTGTTGGAGGACTTGAACATCGCCTTCGCCCAGGGGCGGGGCGGCCAGCCGGCCGCGTTGCCGGTGGGCGGGACGTCATACGCGCGGTGGGCAACGCTGCTCCGCGAACACGCCCGCCGTCCGGAGGTCGTAGACCAGGCGGGCGCCTGGAAGCGGATCGCGGCCACACCGTCCGCCTTGCCGGCGGTGCGGCCCGGGGACACCTACGCCACAGCCGGGCATCTGTCGGCGTCGCTGGACGTAGAGGACACCCGGACGCTGCTCGGGGAGGCGCCGGCGGCATTCCACACCGGCGTGCAAGACATTCTGTTGATCGCGTTCGGGTTGGCGTGCGCGGAGTTCTTGGGCCCCAACCTTTCTGCCCGCGGGCCGGTCGGCATCGACGTCGAGGGCCACGGCCGCCACGAGGAAGTCGCGCCCCACGTGGACCTCTCGCGCACGATCGGCTGGTTCACCACCAAATACCCGGTGTCGCTGACGGTCGGCGGGCCGGCCTGGGGCCAGGTGCGGGCCGGCGACCCGGCGCTGGGAAGCGTGATCAAAGACGCCAAGGAACAACTCCGCGCCGTGCCGCACCCGCTGACGTATGGCGTGCTGCGCTATCTCAACGATGACGTCGAGCTGGGCGGCGCCGACCCGACGATCGGGTTCAACTACCTCGGCCGCCTCGTCGCCGGAACCGAGCTCTCCGATGGCTTGTGGCGGCTGCACCCCGAGAGCCTGTCCCTGACGGCGGCCGCCGCGGCGATCCCAATGCCGTTGGCGCACACCGTCGAACTCAACGCCGGCACCATCGACACCGACAGCGGCCCGCAATTGCACGCCGATTGGACGTGGGCGACGTCGGCCCTCACCGAAGGACAGATCGGCCGGCTGAGTCAGCTGTGGTTCGAAGCCTTGTCCGGCATCTGCGCGCACGTGCGGGCCGGGGGCGGCGGTCTGACGCCATCGGACATCGCGCCCACCCGGCTGAGCCAATCGCAGATCGACGAACTCGGCCGGCGATACGACCTCGCCGACGTCTTGCCGCTGACCCCACTGCAGCAGGGCCTGCTCTTCCACTCCAGCACCGCCCACGGCGATGACGACATGTACGCCGTGCAGCTGGATTTCACGCTCACCGGCCCCCTCGACCCCGACCGCCTGCACGACGCGGTGCGCACCGTGATCCACCGTCATCCGCATCTGGCCGCCCGGTTTTACGAACGGTTCGACGAGCCGGTGCAGATCATCCCGGCCAATCCCGTTGTGGCGTGGCGATTTGTCGAGCTCGACACCGACGAGCAGATCGAGCGCCTATGCGCGGCCGAACGCGCCGCCGTCGGGGACCTGGCCGACCAGCCGCAGTTCCGGGTGGCGTTGATCCGCACCCGGGAAGACCGCCACCGGCTGGTGCTGACCAACCACCACATCGTGCTCGACGGGTGGTCGCTGCCGATCCTGCTGCGCGAGATCTTCACCAGCTACTACGGGGAGCGGCTGCCCGCGGCCGCGCCTTATCGCAGCTTCGTCACCTGGCTGGCCGATCGGAACCTCGATGCCGCCCGCGACGCCTGGGCTCAGACGCTCGCCGACTTCGAGACGCCGACGCTCGTCGGCCCCAAGGACCGGTTGGGGCAAGGGCGGCGCGGCACCCAATCCTTTTGCGTGCCCGAGGAAACCACCCGCGCCCTCACCGAACTGGCCCGCGCCTGCCACACCACGGTCAGCACCGTGCTCCAGGGCGCCTATGCGCTGCTGCTGACCTCGCTGACGGGTCGGCACGACGTCGTCTTCGGCACCCCGCGATCCCGGGTGGGCCAGCTCGAGGTGGCCGGCGCGGAATCGATGGTCGGCTTGCTGATCAACACGGTGCCGGTGCGGGCGAACATCACCGCGACCACCACCACCGCGGACCTGCTGCGCCAGCTGCAGGACGACCACAACGACACGCTCGAGCATCAACACCTGGCGCTCAGCGACATTCACCGCGCCACCGGACACGAGCAACTGTTCGACACCCTCTTCGTCTACGAGAACTACCCGATCGGCGACGGCATGCAGTTGGGCCCCGACGGGTTGGCCATCGCCGAGTTCACCAACCGCGAGTACAACCACTACCCGCTGACGGTGGAGGCCCTCCCGGGCCGCCAGCTCGGCCTCCACGTCGAGTTCGACGCGGAGGTGTTCGACACCGCGGGCATCGAGGCGCTCGTCGAGCGGTTCCGGCGGGTGCTGGCCGCGATCACCTCCGATCCGACCCGGCGCCTGTCGTCTATCGACCTGCTGGATCGCGCAGAGCGCGATCTGGTGCTGTCGCGGTTCTCCGGCGCCGGTGTGGCCGCGCCGGTCGGTGTGGCGCCACAGCTGCTCGCGGGGGCGGTCGCCGCCAACCCGGACGCGCCCGCGGTGGTCGACGGTGCCGGGACGCTGTCCTATCGCGAGCTCGACGAGTGGTCAAACCGGTTGGCCCGCAAGCTGATTGAGACCAGCGTTGGTCCGGAACGCGCCGTGGGCGTGGCGATGGATCGCGGTCTGGAGTTGGTGGTCGCGTGGTGGGCCGTGGTCAAGGCCGGCGGCGTGCATGCGCCGGTGGATCTGGACCATCCCGTCGAGCGCGTCGCCACGGTGCTGGACGCCGCGGGGGCGGTGTGCGTGTTGGCCTGCGGCGCCGACGACGTGGCCGG
This sequence comes from Mycobacterium sp. E1715, assembly GCF_001667625.1. Classification (NCBI taxonomy): domain Bacteria; kingdom Bacillati; phylum Actinomycetota; class Actinomycetes; order Mycobacteriales; family Mycobacteriaceae; genus Mycobacterium; species Mycobacterium sp. E1715. Next base: position 1,760 of record NZ_LZJJ01000221.1, on the reverse strand, counting down.
TGCCGGCGCGCGCCCGGTGGTCCGGATCGACGAGTTGTCGGGGTACTCCGCGGAAGCGATCGCCGACACCGAGCGGCTCGCGCCGCTGACGGCGGCCAACACCGCGTACGTGATCTTCACGTCGGGTTCCACCGGCACGCCCAAGGGGGTGGCGGTCAGCCACGCCGGTCTGTTGGGTTGGGCTGCGGCGGAACGCGATGTGCATGGGCTGCAACCGGACACGCGGCTGCTCATGGTGGCCTCGCCGACGTTCGACGCGTCCGTCGGCGAAATGGTGATGGCCGCCGGGTCGGGCGCGGCGCTGGTGGTGGCGCCGCCGGGGGTCTACGCCGGGGAGCCGCTCACCGCCCTACTGGAAAGCCAGCGGGTCAGCGCGGCGTTCCTGACCCCTACGGTGCTGGCATCCCTGGACCCGGCCCGGCTGGACGGGTTCGACACGCTGATGGTCGGTGGAGAGGCCTTTTCGCCGGAGCTGGTGGCCGCGTGGGCGCCCGGCCGGCGCATGTTCAACGTCTACGGCCCCACCGAGTGCACGATCTGGGTGACCTCCAGCGCGCCGCTGTCGGCGGGCGGACCGATCCGGATCGGCGCTCCGATTCCGGGCGTGTCCGCTCTGGTGCTCGACGCCTGGCTTAACCCGGCGGCGGTCGGGGTGATGGGGGAGCTGTACCTGATCGGGCCCGCGCTGGCGCACGGCTACGTGGGTCGGGTGGAGCTGACCGCGGAACGGTTCGTGGCCAATCCCTTTGGCGCGCCCGGGTCACGGATGTACCGCACCGGCGACCTGGCCCGCTGGACGCCCGAGGGAACCCTGGACTACCTGGGGCGCGCCGACACCCAGATCAAGCTGCGCGGTCAGCGCATCGAACTGGGCGAAATCGAGAACACCCTGCTGGCCTGCCCACAGGTAACCCAGGCCGCCGTCACCGTGCAGGACAGCGCCACCGGCACGCAGCTGGTCGCCTACGTCACCCTCGACCACAACACCACGGCCGACGACGACGCCGAGAACGTCCAAGAGTGGCAGCACCTTTACGACGACCTGTACGGCGCCGACGGCGAGTCCGGCTTCGGCATGGATTTCCGCGGCTGGAACAGCAGCTACACCGGCGACCCGATCCCGCTCGAGGAGATGGTCGAGTGGCGTGCCGCCACGGTGGAACGGATCATGGCGCTGCGACCGCGGCGAGTGCTCGAGATCGGCGCGGGCTCGGGATTGCTGCTGTCGCAGATCGCCCCGCAGTGCGATCAGTATGTCGCCACGGACTTTTCGGCCGCGGCGATCGAAAACCTGGCCCGCTCGTTGGAGCAATTGCAGCTCCCGTGGCGCGACCGGGTTCAGCTGCTGACCCAGCCGGCCGACGTCACCGACGGGCTGCCGCGGGGCTCTTTCGACACCGTCATCCTCAACTCCGTCGTCCAGTACTTCCCCAACGCGGGATATTTGGCCGGCGTCATGGACGCCGCGATGGAACTGCTCGCGCCGGGCGGGGCGGTGTTCATCGGTGACGTCCGCAACCACGCCCTGCAGAGCGCATTCCAGACCGGCATCGCGCTGGCCCGTACGGATGCCGGCGCCGGCGACGCCGCCGAGATCCGCCAGCGCGTCCGGCACGCGATGCTCGGCGAGACCGAATTGCTTTTGGCGCCCGAGTTTTTCACCAGCTGGGTCGGCGGTCACGAATCCGCGGGCGGGCTGGACATCCGGGTCAAGCGCGGCATGGCCGACAACGAACTGAACCGGTACCGCTACGACGTCA
>NZ_LZJJ01000220.1:0-515 GCF_001667625.1 Mycobacterium sp. E1715 | reverse complement strand
CCCTTGCTGGTGGTCTTGGTGAACTCGTCGATGTTGGCCCGCGTGCCCGGCCCGGCCGAGACCGACGCCACCGACGCCACGATCTCAGCGTAGGGCACCTCCACCACCCGGCTCACCGCGTAGACGATCGGGATGGTCGCCTGCCCGCCACAGGTGATCATGTTGACGTTCGGAGCGTCCAGGTGCTCGCGGAGGTTGGCCGGCGGGATGACCGCCGGGCCCACGGCGGCCGGGGTCAGGTCGATCGCCCGAATCCCCGCGGCCGCATACTTCGGCGCCGCGTCCCGGTGCACATACGCACTCGTCGCCTCGAACACCAGGTCGGGCTTCTCCGACTGGGCCAGCAACCAGTCCACGCCCTCGTGCGTGGTCTCCAGGCCCAGCTTGCGGGCCCGCGCCAAGCCCTCGCTTTGCGGGTCGATGCCCACCATCCAGCGCGGCTCCAGCCACTCCGACCGCAGCAACTTGTAGAGCAGGTCAGTACTGATGTTTCCCGACCCGACAATGGCCACACT
>NZ_LZJJ01000219.1:0-1165 GCF_001667625.1 Mycobacterium sp. E1715 | reverse complement strand
CACCGCGGCGCGCCTGTCACGTCGCGACTCAAGCCTATCCGGCGCGTCCCCGCCCGGCCTCTCATGTACGGCGGCGCTCGGGGGCGACCTGCGGCAATGGCACACTGGCCGGTACGAGGTGCGCGGCCCGCGGGTCGTCCCGGCCACCGATGGCCTTCAGTGCCACGACGAAGCCACTACGAAGCCACTACGAAAAGACAGGCCCGTTCATGGAAAGTTTGATCCTGTTCCTGCCCTTCCTGCTCATCATGGGCGGGTTCATGTACTTCGCCTCGCGCCGGCAGAAGCGGGCGATGCAGGCCACCATCGACCTGCACGAGTCGTTGCAGCCGGGCGACCGCGTGCACACCACATCCGGGCTCGAGGCCACGGTCGTCGAGATCACGGACGACACCGTCGACCTCGAGATCGCGCCCGGGGTGGTCACGACCTGGATGAAGCTGGCGATCCGCGACCGGATACTGCCCGACGAGGACGACCTCGCTGAGGACGACGACGCCGACGATTTGGAGGAATTCGGCGACAACCGGGCGACCAAGGATTCCTGACGGCGATTGCGGCCCAACCCACCAGCGGCGCGATCGCGGTGAGGGAGGCACGTAGTCTTTTCTAGGCTCTGTCCGGGGTAAGAAACCGATTCTCGAGGAGATAGAAGGAACGTGGCATCGTCTTCGGCGCCGGTGCACCCTGCCCGCTACCTGTCCGTCTTCCTGTTGCTGCTCGTCGGCGTCTATCTGCTGGTGTTCCTGACCGGCGACAAGCGGGCCGCACCCAAGCTCGGCATCGACCTGCAGGGTGGCACCCGCGTCACGTTGACCGCGCGCACCCCGGACGGCTCACGTCCGAGCCGCGACGCGCTGGCACAGGCGCAGCAGATCATCAGCGCGCGCGTCAACGGGCTGGGCGTCTCCGGTTCGGAGGTCGTGGTCGACGGCGACAACCTGGTGATCACCGTGCCCGGCAACGACGGCAACGAGGCCCGCAACCTGGGGCAGACCGCTCGTCTCTACATCCGCCCGGTGCTGAACTCGATGCCGGCGCAGGAGCTCCAGCCCAAGCCCGCGCCGCAGGCGCCCCCGCCCGGGCAGGCGCCGCCGTACATGAGAGGCCGGGCGGGGACGCGCCGGATAGGCTTGAGTCGCGACGTGACAGGCGCGCCGCGGTG
>NZ_LZJJ01000218.1:0-7809 GCF_001667625.1 Mycobacterium sp. E1715 | reverse complement strand
GATCCCGCCCGGCAATTGACCGGCGCGCCGCCCGGCTACTACCAGAAGACGCTGGTCACCCAGCTGGCGGAAACGGTCTTCGGCAGCTTCCACATCGGCTTCCTGCTGATCGCAACGGTCACCGCGCTCATCCTGGTGCTGGCGGCCAACACGGCGTTCAACGGCTTCCCGGTGCTGGGTTCGGTCCTGGCGCAGCACAGTTATCTGCCGCGCCAGCTGCACACCCGGGGCGACCGGTTGGCGTTCTCCAACGGCATCCTGTTCCTGTCCGGGGCGGCGCTGCTGGCCATCATCGCGTTCCGCGCCGAGGTCACCGCACTGATCCAGCTGTACATCGTCGGCGTGTTCATTTCCTTCACGCTGAGCCAGATCGGCATGGTGCGGCACTGGACCCGGTTGCTGCGCACCGAAACCGACCCCCGCGCGCGCCGCAAGATGATGCGCTCCCGCGTCGTCAACACGGTCGGATTGCTCTCCACCGGCGCCGTTCTGTTGGTCGTGCTGGTCACCAAGTTTGTCGCCGGCGCGTGGATCGCGCTCTTCGCGATGGGTTTGCTGTTCTTGATCATGAAGATGATCCACCGGCACTACGGCACCGTCACCAGGGAGCTGGAGGAGCAGGCCGCCGCCCAGCACGACGTGGTGCTGCCGAGCCGCAACCACGCCCTGGTGCTGGTGTCGAAGCTGCATCTGCCGACGCTGCGCGCGCTGGCCTACGCGCGCGCGACCCGTCCCGATGTTCTCGAGGCGCTCACCGTCAGCGTCGACGACGGCGAAACCCGCGAGCTGGTGCACCAGTGGGAGGAAAGCGACATCAGCGTGCCGCTGAAGGTGATCGCGTCGCCGTATCGCGAAATCACCCGTCCCATACTGGATTACGTCAAGCGGGTCAGCAAGGAATCAGCGCGCACCGTCGTCACCGTGTTCATCCCCGAGTACGTGGTGGGGCATTGGTGGGAGCAGGTGCTGCACAACCAAAGCGCGCTGCGGCTCAAGGGCCGGCTGCTGTTCATGCCCAACGTGATGGTGACTTCGGTTCCGTGGCAACTGAATTCGTCTGAGCGGCTGCAGACGCTGCAGCCGCATGTGGCCCCGGGGGACACCCGTCGGGGAATCTTCGATTGATGCGCGAATCGCCTCGCACACCCAGCGCGGTGCTGCCCGCGGGTGAGGAACTCACGCTGGTGACCGGCGCCCCGGCCAACGGCGGCAGCTGTGTGGCGCACCACGAAGGGCGAGTGGTGTTCGTCCGCTACGCGCTGCCGGGCGAGCGAGTGCGGGTCCGGGTGACCGCCGACCGCGGATCCTATTGGCACGCAGAGACCCTCGAGGTGCTGGAACCGGCCGACGGCCGCGTCGAGTCGCTGTGCCCCATCGCCGGGGTGGACGGGGCCGGGTGTTGCGACCTGGCGTTCGCCGCGCCGGAGGCGGCGCTGGTCCTCAAGGCGCAGGTGGTGGCCAACCAGCTGGAGCGGCTGGGCGGGCACCACTGGGCCGGCGAGGCCGAACCGCTGTCGGATTCCGGGCCGACGGGGTGGCGCACGCGGGTCCGGCTCGATGTCGGCGCGGACCGTCGGCCCGGGTTTCACCGGTATCACAGCGACGATCTGGTGACCGACCTGCGCTGCGCGCAGTTACCGTCCGGCATGCTCGACGGGCTCGCCCAATCGGACTGGCCCCCGACGGCCCAATTGCACGTAGTCGTCGACGACGACGGCGCGCGCCACGTGGTGCGCACGCTGCGGCAGGGCAAACGGACCGCGACCAAGGTCGTGGAGGGCGGCTACGAGGCGATCCAGCGGGTGGACGGGCGCAGCTGGCAGATCCCGGTGACGGCGTTCTGGCAGGCGCACCGCGGCGCGGCGGCGGTGTACAGCCGGCTGGTCGCCGACTGGGCGCAGCCCGGGCCGGGCGCGACCGCCTGGGATCTGTACGGCGGCGCCGGCGTTTTCGCCGCGGCGCTGGGAGCGGCGGTGGGCGAGTCCGGGCGGGTGCTGAGCGTGGACACCTCCCGCGCGGCGACGCGGTCCGCCCGCGCCGCGCTGGACGACCTGCCGCAGGTGCAGGTCGTCACCGACTCCGTGCGCCGGGCGCTCGGCGCGCAACGCTCGAGCGCCGATGTGGCGGTGCTGGACCCGCCCCGGGCGGGTGCGGGGCGCGAAATCATCGAGCTGCTGGCGGCGGCCGGGGTTCCGCGGGTGGTGCACATCGGTTGCGAGGCGGCGTCTTTCGCGCGCGACATCGGCCTCTATCTCGGCCAGGGCTATGCCGTCGAGAAAATCAAGGTCTTCGACGCGTTCCCGCTCACGCATCACACCGAGTGCGTAGCACTGTTGACCCGCTAGCGATTAGAGGAAGGGCGCCGCAGCCGATAGACTCCGTCACGGTGTGCCGGGAAGTCTGGTCGGCGATGTCCTCGATGTCCCCGTCGACCAACCGAAAGGCTTAGGTGCCTACCATCGAAGAGCGGGCCGCGCCCGCCGACGCATCAAGCGGTATCGGACGGCGGCCATCGTGACCGAGACTCTTCGTTACGCGCTGATCATTTTGTTCTGCAGCGCAGTCGGTTTGGTCGCCGTCCTGGCGAACCGCCTCACCGAGCGGGTCAAGATCCCGGTGCCCCTGCTCGTGCTGGTCGGGGCCGCCGTGGTTGTGCACGCGGTGCCGGCGGTGCAGTCGCCGTCCGAGCCGACCGTCGAGCGGGTGATCACGATCGCGCTGGTGTTGGTGTTGTTCGACGGCGGCATGCACATCGGGCCATCGCGGTTCCGCGCGGCCGCCATCCCGATCCTGTCGGTGGGCGTGTTGGGGACCGCCCTGACCGCCGCCGGGGCGGCCCTGGTGGTGCACTACGCGTTCGGAATCGCCTGGTTCCCGGCGGTACTCGTCGCCACGGCCGTGGCCCCCACCGATCCCGCCGTCGTCTTCTCGGTCCTGGGCAAACGCGAGATCCGGGGCCGCAGCAGCACCATCTTGGAGGGCGAGTCCGGCGCCAACGACCCGGTCGGCATCTCCCTGATGTCCAGCCTGATCGCCGCGGGCGGCCTGAGCGCGGCCGGATTCGCCGGTGTGGGAACGCAATTCGTTCTCCAGATGGCGGTCGGGCTGGCCGTCGGGGTGATCGGCGGCCGGGCCCTGCTCGTCTTCATGCGAAGGGTCGCCCTGCCGAGCGAAGGCCTCTACCCGCTGCGCACGCTGGCGTCGTGCCTGATGCTGTACGGCATCGCGACGCTCGCGCACGGCTCGGGGTTCCTGGCCGTATTCGTCGCCGGCATCGTGATCGGCGACGCTCGTGCGCCGTACAAGCCGGAGATCAAGCGGTTCCACGCCGCCCTGGCGGGGCTGGCCGAAATCGTCGCGTTCGCCTTTCTCGGCCTGACCGTGGACATCAACGTCCTGGCCCACGCGGACGTGTGGATTCCCGGGGTCGCACTCGGTGTCGCGCTGACATTGTTGATCCGGCCGCTGGCGGTGGGCTCGTGCCTCGTTCCGGTCCGGCTGCGACGCAACGAACGCGTCTTCGTCCTCTACGCCGGGCTCAAGGGGGCGGTGCCGATCCTGTTGGGCGAGTTCCTTCGGGCCGCCCACGTCCCCGGCGCCGAACGCCTCTACGGCATCGTGGTCATCGTCGTCATCTTCTCCGTGCTGGTGCAGGGCAGCTCCGTGCCCGGTGTGGCCAGGCTGCTGCGGCTACCGATGCGGACCGTGGAGACCCAGCCGTGGCAGATCGGGGTCCGGCTCGCGGACGAACCGCAGGGCGTCCATCGCTTCAGCGTCGCCCGCGGGTCGACCGCCGAGGGGTGCACCGTCGAGGGCCTCAGTGACCGGGTCGGCGACATCTGGGTGAGCATTGTGGTCCGCACCACCGGCCTGGTGCCCGTGCGGGGCGACACCGAGCTTCGGGCCGGTGACGAGGTCGTTGTCCTGGCAGATCCCGAACTTCGCGACAGCCTGGCCGAGCTCTTCGGCCGCTCGTAGGCCTTGCGGCTCCGCTGCTTCCCTGTCGTTCCCGCGGACGCTGCGTAGACTATCGGGATGCTGGAACAGATCCGCGGGCCCGCTGATCTGCAACACCTGTCCCAACCGCAGCTGCGCGAACTGGCCGCCGAGATTCGCCAGTTCCTGATTCACAAGGTCGCTGCCACCGGGGGACACCTGGGGCCCAACCTCGGCGTCGTCGAGCTGACGCTGGCGCTGCATCGGGTGTTCGACTCGCCGCACGACCCGATCGTGTTCGACACCGGCCATCAGGCGTACGTCCACAAGATGCTGACCGGTCGCGCCCAGGACTTCGAGAGCCTGCGCAAGAAGGGCGGCCTGTCGGGCTATCCGTCGCGCGCCGAGAGCGAACACGACTGGGTCGAGTCCAGCCACGCCAGCGCCGCCCTGTCGTACGCGGACGGCCTGGCCAAGGCGTTCGAGCTGACCGGCCACCGCAACCGGCACGTGGTCGCGGTGGTCGGCGACGGCGCGCTCACCGGCGGCATGTGCTGGGAGGCGCTGAACAACATCGCGGCCTCGCGCCGGCCGGTGATCATCGTGGTCAACGACAACGGCCGCAGCTACGCGCCGACGATCGGCGGTGTCGCCGACCACCTGGCCACCCTGCGGCTGCAGCCGGCCTACGAGCAGGCGCTGGAGAAGGGCCGCGACGCGGTGCGCTCGATGCCGTTCTTCGGCGAGCTCGCCTACCGGTTAATGCACAGCGTCAAGGCCGGCATCAAGGACTCGCTGTCCCCGCAGCTGCTGTTCACCGACCTCGGGCTGAAATACGTCGGCCCTGTCGACGGCCACGACGAACGCGCGGTCGAGATGGCGCTGCGGCACGCCCGCGGCTTCGGCCGGCCGGTGATCGTGCACGTCGTCACCCGTAAGGGCATGGGCTTCGGCCCGGCCGAGGACGACGAGGCCGAGCAGATGCACTCCTGCGGCGTGATCGACCCGGTCACCGGGCAGGCCACCAAGGTCGCCGGGCCCGGCTGGACCGCCACCTTCTCCGACGCGCTCATCGGTTACGCCAAGAAGCGCCGCGACATCGTGGCCATTACCGCGGCGATGCCGGGCCCGACCGGGCTCAGCGCCTTCGGCCAACAGTTCCCGGATCGTCTCTTCGACGTCGGCATCGCCGAGCAGCACGCGCTGACGTCGGCCGCGGGCCTGGCGATGGGCGGCATGCACCCCGTGGTGGCCATCTACTCGACGTTCCTCAACCGCGCCTTCGACCAGATCATGATGGACGTGGCGTTGCACAAGCTGCCCGTCACCATGGTGCTGGACCGCGCCGGCATCACCGGCTCGGACGGTGCCAGCCACAACGGCATGTGGGACATGTCGATGCTTGGCATCGTCCCGGGCATGCGGGTGGCCGCGCCCCGGGACGCCACCCGGCTGCGCGAGGAGCTCGGCGAGGCCCTCGACGTCAACGACGGCCCGACCGCCCTGCGGTTCCCCAAAGGCGATGTGGGCGAAGACATTCCGGCGCTCGAGCGGCGCTCGGGCGTGGACGTGCTGGCGGTGCCGGCCGCCGGATTGAACCACGATGTGCTGCTGGTGGGCGTCGGCGCGTTCGTCCCGATGGCGTTGGAGGTGGCCAAGCGGCTGCACAACCAGGGGATCGGCGTGACGGTGATCGACCCGCGCTGGGTGCTACCGGTGTCCGACGGGGTGCTCGAACTCGCCGCGCAACACAAACTGGTCGTCACGTGCGAGGACAACGGGGTCAGCGGCGGCGTCGGGTCGGCGGTGTCCGCCGCGTTGCGCAACGCCGAGATCGACGTTCCGTGCCGCGACGTCGGCCTGCCGCAGCGGTTCTACGAGCACGCCTCGCGGGGTGAGCTGCTGGCCGACCTCGGGTTGACCGATCAGGACGTGGCCCGCCGCGTCACCGGCTGGGTGGCCGCCTTGGGCAGTTCCGTCACCGAAGCGGAGATCCGCGAACACCTCGACTAGTCAGCGGAGCGGGTCGCCACCCACCATCGTCGCGAGTGCATTCGGGGCGTTGAGTGTGCGCTCACGGCGGGATCTCGCCGATTTCTCCGCCCAGCGCTCACCCGCAATGCCCACGATTCACCCTCGATGAGTGAACGCCCCGAGCTAATCGCCGGCCTCGGCCGGGGGCTGCAGCGCCTGCGCCAGCGGGGGATCCACCAATTCCCGCTGCCACCGCCGGGCCTGCCCGGCGCGCAGGAACGTCTCGACGGCGTCGAGGGGATCGGGCGCCGGCTCCCAGTCCCAGCACAACCGGCGCACCAAATCGGGCGAGACGAGGTTTTCGGTGGGGACGTGGACCTGCTCCGACACCCGCGACAGGGCCGCCCGCGCCGCCTCCAGCCGTGCGGCCGCCTCGGGTTTGCGCCGGCTCCAGCGTGCCGGCGGAGGCGGGCCGTTGGGCGGTTCGGCGTCGACGGGCGGATTCTTGGTTTGCCGGGCCGCCTCCAGCGCCCCCAGCCAGGTGGCGGCGCTGCGGCGTTGATTGCGTCCCCCGAACACCGGCAACGCGGTGAGGTCCTCGATCGTCTTCGGGTCGGCGAGGGCGGCCTCGATGATGGCCGAGTCGGGCAGGATGCGCCGCGGGGCGATGTCGCGGCGCTGGGCGATGCGGTCGCGCGTCAGCCACAGCTCGCGAACCGCGGCCAGCCCCCGCTGGTCGCGCACCCGGTGGATGCCCGACGTGCGGCGCCACCGGTCGGGCCGCGCCGCGGCGCTGGGGTCCCTGGACCCCACCGCCCGTAGGTAGTCGAATTCCTCTGCGGCCCAACCGGTTTTGCCCTGCTGGTCCAGGACGTCGGCGATCGCGGCGCGCAGCTCGATGAGCAGCTCGACGTCCAGCGCCGCGTAGTTGAGCCATTCCTCGGGTAGCGGGCGCTTGGACCAGTCGGCCGCGCCGTGGCCCTTGGCCAGTCCGGACCCCAGCAGCCGCTCGACCATCGTCGCCAGGTTCACCCGCTCGAAACCGGCCAGCCGCCCGGCGAGCTCGGTGTCATACAGAGCCGGCGGCCGCAGGCCGACCTCCGCGAGGCAGGGCAGGTCCTGGTCGGCGGAATGCAGGATCCATTCGTCTTCGCTCAGCACCTCGGCGACGGGCCGCAGCGCCTCCACCGGGTCGGCCCCGTGGCTGACCGGGTCGATGAGCACCGTGCCGGCGCCGGCCCGGCGGATCTGAATCAGGTAGGCCCGGTTGGAGTACCGGAACCCCGACGCCCGCTCGGCGTCCACGGCGAACGGTCCGCGCCCACGCTCCAGGAGCTTCGCGGCCTCCTGGATCTGCCGGGCGGTCACCGAGAGGTCGGGAATTCCTTCGGCAGGGTGCAGCAGCGGCGTGGGCTGGGGTTCGGGATTGTCGGGCTCGCTGTTGTCGGGCGCAGTGCTGCCGGGCCCGGGGGCATCCGGTTCGCACATGTCAGGCGCGTGACCGGGAGCTCAGATCGGTGACGCCGGTCGGCGGGAGGCCCGCCGCGTGTTCCAGTACCTCACAGAAGGCTTCGACGTGGACGCCGACTTGCGGCGTGGTCGCCGTCCACGACGCCCGCAGCTCCAGTTGGTGGGCGCGCGGGGGCCCGGAGATGTCCCCGTAGCGCACCGACGTGGTGGCGGTGACGGTGCCGCCCAGGGCGGTGACCTGCTCCATCCGGGACTCGAGCGCGTCCACCAGCCAGCTCCAGGCGACCTCGGGCAGCAGGGGGTCGACGGCCTCGCTGGGGTCCAGGTCGGCCTGGATGTAGGCGACCAGCCGGATGGTGCCGTCCCACGCGTCGGCGCCTTCCGGGTCGTACAGCAGGATGAGTCGGCCGAAGGCGTCGCCGTCGGACC
>NZ_LZJJ01000217.1:0-17801 GCF_001667625.1 Mycobacterium sp. E1715 | reverse complement strand
CGTTCGGGCCTGGCCGTGCAGTTCGACCAGGTCGGGATGCTTGACCTTCCACCGCCCCGACATCTGCTCCACCAACAGCTTGGAATCCAGGAAGACCGCGGCCTCGGTGGCGCCGAGTTGCAGGGCGTCCTCCAAACCGGCCAGCAGTCCACGGTATTCGGCGACGTTGTTGGTGGAGCAGATGTCGGGGCGGTGGAAGGTCAAGCATCCCGACCTGGTCGAACTGCACGGCCAGGCCCGAACGCTGGCGGCGCGGTTCGACCGGGTCAGCTACACATGGATTCCGCGTGAGCGCAACTCCTACGCCGACCGGCTGGCCAACGAGGCGATGGACGCGGCGGCCGCCGGCGGCCTGGCGGAAGAACCCGAGGAGCGCGCGGCCGAGCCCCCGAAAACCGTTGTGCCGCAATCCCCGCAGGCGCCAGGCTGGACAGGCGCGCGCGGCACGCCGACCAGGCTGCTGTTGCTGCGGCACGGCCAGACCGAGCTGTCGGCGCAGCGCCGCTATTCGGGTCGCGGCAATCCGGCGCTCACCGGGGTGGGTCGCCGCCAGGCGGACGCCGCGGCGCGATATCTGGCCGAGCGCGGCGGGATCTCGGCGGTGTTCGCCTCGCCCCTGCAGCGGGCCTACGACACCGCGGCCCGGGCGGCCAAGGCGCTCGGCCTGGATGTGACCGTCGACGACGACTTGATCGAGACGGATTTCGGCGCGTGGGAGGGGCTGACCTTCGGCGAGGCCGCCGAGCGCGACCCGGAGCTGCACGGCCGCTGGCTGCGTGACACCGGCACCACCCCGCCGGGCGGTGAGAGCTTCGACGACGTGCTCGACCGGGTGGTGCGGGCCCGCGAACGGATCATCGCCGCGCACCCCGGCACGACGGTGCTGGTGGTGTCGCACGTGACGCCGATCAAGATGCTGCTGCGGTTGGCGCTGGAGGCCGGGCCGGGCATCCTCTATCGCCTGCACCTCGATCTGGCGTCGCTGAGCATCGCCGAGTTCTATTCTGACGGGGCCTCGTCCGTGCGCCTGGTGAACCAAACCGGGTACCTCTAGCCGGGGTAAGGAGACGTCGATGCAGCCGTCCGAGCCGATCCGTGAATCCGTCCCCGCGGATGTCCGGGCACGGGTGATGCCGGCGGTGCTCGACGAGCTGGCGCGCTGGGGTCTCGAGCGGTTCAGCATCGAGGCGCTGGCCGAGCGGCACCGCATCGACGCGGCCATGGTGTACCGGTACTGGGAGGATCGGCGCCAACTCATCGTGGATGCGGTGCTCTCCGACCTGGAGAGCGAGAGCGCGGGGACCGACACCGGGTCGCTGCGCGGCGACCTGGAGGCCCTGGCCCGCAACGTGACGAACCGGATCAACACCGAGGTCGGCCGCACAATACTGCGCGCGCTGGTGATGGACACCCGCGGCGGGCACGACGAAGCCACCCGGGTGAGATTTTGGATGGTGCATTTCGCCGCCGTGCGCGCAATCGTGGACCGGGCCAGGGAGCGCGGCGAGCTGCGCGAGGGCGTCGACACCCTGGCCGCCGTTCAGATCGTGCTGGCGCCGCTCAACATTCGCGCCCTGTACTCCGATGTTCCCGTCGACGACGGCTATTGCGCGGCCATCGTCGACATGGCGTGGCACGCCCTGGCCCGCCGCTGAGCCCGGTCGTACCATCCGCCTATGAGAAGGACAGCGGTCGCGACATTGGCCTTGGGTGTGATCGTCGCGTTGTTCGGTTTGATCTGGGCGCTGCAGGGATTCGGGGTGCTTGGCGGCAGCCCGATGAGCAACACCACAACCTGGTCCGTCATCGGTCCCATCACGGCGGTGATCGGCATCGTGATCGCGGTGCTCAGCTGGCGGAAGCTGTCGTCGAGGTAGGCGTCAGGCCGCGGTGACGGTGAAGTCCACCGTGTGCCAGCCGGTGGCGCCGTCGGGGACGCTGGCGGCCCTGTCCGACGTCTGGGTGGCCCCGGTGTTGTCGGTGGCGCGCACCGTGATGGTGTGCCGCCCAGGGTCTTTCGCCTGCCAGGGGAAGCTCCACAGCCGCCACGTCTCGTTGGAGTAGCTGGCGCCCTGTTCGGCGGCCTGCCAGGCGCCGTCGTCGACGCGGACTTCCACGGACCGCACGCCGCGATTCTGCGCCCACGCCACGCCGCCGAAAACCACGGGACCCACCGGCACCCGCTGGCCGCTTTTCGGCACGTCGATCCGCGACTCGGTCTTGACGGGCGCGCGCGCCGCCCAGCCCTGCCGCGTCCAATACGCCTCCGCCTTGTCGAAGCGGGTCAGCTCCATGTCGACGACCCACTTGGTGGCCGACACGTACCCGTAGAGCCCGGGCACCACCAGCCGGGCCGGATAGCCATGCTCGATGGGCAGGGGCTCACCGTTGAGGGCGACCGCCAGCAGCGCGTCGCGGCCATCGGTGAGCGCGTCCACCGGCGTTCCCGCGGTGAACCCGTCGATCGACGTCGAGAGCACCATGTCGGCTTCCGGACGCACACCGGCCGCGGCCAACAGATCGGCCACGCGATAGCCCGTCCAAACGCCGGTCGAAATGAGATTGCCGCCAACGGGATTGGACACGCAGGTGAGCGTCGCCACCTTTTCGACCACCTCAAAGCCGGTCAGGTCGGCGAAGCCGTAGGTGGCGTCCCGGTTCACCATGCCGTGGATGCGCAGCCGCCAGTCGGAGTGACTGAGTTGGGGGACGCTGAGCGCGGTGTCCACCCGGTAGAAGTCGGCGCTGGGGGTGACAAAGCTCGGCAGCGCAACGCCTTTCGGCTGCACATCCGGGGGTATCGGGGGCGCCGGGGTGCGCGGTTTGGGCAGCGCGAAGCTGATGCGGTCGGCGGCGACCGAATGCGCCAACCGCGTGATGACCGCGCCCGCAACGCCACTCACCACGCCGAATCCGAGTACCCCGAGCACGACCAACCGGCGCCTGCCGGCATCCGGCTCGTCGTGGTCGCCGGTGTCTTCGGGGACCGGGCGTAGGCGGCGGGTGAGCAGGCGCAGGGCGGCGACGCCGCAGGCGGCGCCGGCGAGGGTCGGGATGGTGTCGAGCGCCGTCGCGCCCGGCCGCGACAGCACCGCGACGCAGCCGAGCGCGCCCGCCGCGGCGATCACGGCGCTCCCGACCGGGCGGCGCGGAGTCTCGAACGTCCCGGCGATGGCGGCGATCGCGGCGATCACCACCAGCACGGCCGCGGCGAGGAAGAGTTTGTCCAACGAGCCCAGCGTCTGAATCGCCCACTCCTTGACCGGGCCGGGTGTCAGGTCGACGACGGCCGCGCCGATCGCGGCCCGCGCGTCGGCCCGCGCACCGAACGGGATGCCCACCAGCTGGGCCACCCCGAGCGCGACCGATGCGGCGGCGACCCCCGCGATCATCCGATCGTTGGACGGCGCGGTCGCCACCGGATTCACTTTGGGTCTCAACGGGTCAGGGAGATGGCGCCTTCGGGGCAGTTTTGCTCCGCGGTGACGGCCTGGGCCTCGAGTTCACCGGAGACGTCGCCGACGAGCACGACGGAGTGGCCCACCTCGTCGGCGTCGAAGACGTCGGGCGCCAGCGTGTAGCAGCGGCCGTGCCCGGTGCAGCGGTCGGCGTCCACCGAGACGCGGGTCATGACGTCGGAAATACCAGCGGCAGCGCCTCCACCGAGCGCAGCGCGGCGGTGTAGGTCAACTGGGTGCCGGGCCTGATCTCGTAATCCGGTATGCGGCGATGGAATTCGCGCAGGGCCACCCGCAGCTCCATGCGGGCCAGGTGGGAGCCGAGACACCGGTGCGGACCACCGCCGAACGCGCGGTGCCGGTTCGGGTTGCGGGTGAAGTCCACCAGCTCCGGGTCGGCGAACTCGGCGGGGTCGGTGTTGGCCGCCCCCAGCAGCGGGCTGACCCGCTCGCCCTTGCTGATCGGACACCCGCCCACCTCGACGTCCTGAACGGCGACCCGGGCGACGCCCGGCACCGGTGTCTCCCAGCGCAACAACTCCTCGACGGCGCTGGGCAGCACGTCGGGCTGCTCGACCAGCTGGCGACGGTGCTCGGGATGGCGGGCCAGGTAGACGAAGAAGCAGTCGAGCGAGTCGGTGACGGTGTCCAGGCCGGCGATCAGGAACAAGAAGCAGATGTCCAGGAGTTCCTCGCGCGACAGCGGCTGGCCGGCGATTTCGGCCGCGATCATCGCCGACAGCACGTCGTCGCGGGGGCTGGCGATGTGGTCGTCGATGGCGCGGTCGAAGTAGTCGTAGATTTGTTGGGCGACCGCGGCGGAGCTCTCGTGGCGGCGGTCGAAGCCGGAGTCCCCCTCCGGGCGGATCACCCCGTCCTTCCATTCCAGGAACTTGTCGAGGTCTTCCAGCGGCAACCCGAGCAACTGCAGGAAAACGGTGCAGGGCAGGGGCACCGCGAACTCGGCGTGAAAGTCGCATTCGCCCCGGTCGGCGAAGCGATCGATCATCTCGTTCACCAGCTCGGTGACGCGGGGTTCGCGGCGGGCCATCTCCCGCGGGGTGAACAGCGGGTCGAGGATGCGGCGATACTTCGCATGTTCGGGCGGGTCGATCTGCAGGGGGATCAGGGGCCGCACATTGCCCAGATCGACCGCGTCCATGTTCGACGAGAACAGTTCCGTGTGTTTGAGCGCCATCTCGATGTCGGCCAACCGGCTCAGAACGACCGCCTGCGGCGACCGGAACACCGGACTCGATTCGCGCAACGCCTTGTACATCGGCTGCGGTTCCGCGAGACCCGTCACCGTCTGGTCGACGAACCCTTCGGTATCTGTCATCTGGTCAGACTGGCACCAACACCCCGGTTGGGCAATGGTCTTCCCTCAGGCCGCGTCGTGGAAGATCAGCCCCATGGCGAAGCGTTCGCCGGACCGCACGACCGAGACACCGTGGCGCACCGGCGCCGCGGACCAGCCGCGGCTCGACGGCACCGGCCGCTCACGCGTGGTGAAAACGAACCCGTGACCCTGCGGCAATTGGGTTGCCGTGCCGCGGGATTGCGCACGCGCCCGCTGTTCCACTAGCAGGAATTCGCCGCCGGTGTAATCGGTGTCGGGATGGCTGAGGTTGATCACCACCTGCAGTGGAAAGACCAAGTCGCCGTAGAGGTCTCGGTGCAGGGCATTCCAGTCGCCGGGGCCGTACCTGAGCATCAGCGCGGTGGACCTGGTCTGGCCTGCCGCGTGGCAGCTGGCCAGCCAATCGTCGAGGCTGTCCGGCCACGGCGCGTCGCGGCGCAGCTTGCCCCACCAGTCGCGGGCTATCGGCAACAGCCTCGGGTACAGCGCTTGTTTGAGCTCCTCGATGGGGTCGGGATAGGGGGCGTGGAAGTAGCGATACTGCCCGGCGCCGTACCGCCTGGGCGCCATGTCGATGGTCGAGCGGAACAGGCCGTCGTCGTCGTAGAGCTTGCGGAGCCGGGCCGCCTCGCCGTCGGTGATCAACCGCGGCAGCAGCGCCCCGCCGTACTCGTCGAGCGTGGCGGCGATGGCGTCCCATTCGCCGGCGTCGACGCGCTTCTTCCACCGGGACATCGGCGTCCTTCCCTGTGCCTGCCTGCGTGGTCCACGATAGGGCCGGCGCGCGATGGTTGCTGGCCCCGGGATCGCGCGGGTAGTACCGTGGATCGTCGCGGACGAGTTGGCCGGGCGGCCGCGGACCGCCGCACGGCGGTTCGAGGAAAGTCCGGACTTCACAGAGCAGGGTGATTGCTAACGGCAATCCGAGGTGACTCGCGGGACAGTGCCACAGAAAACAGACCGCCACCCTCGCGGTGGTAAGGGTGAAACGGTGCGGTAAGAGCGCACCAGCATCCCGGGTGACCGGGGTGGCTAGGCAAACCCCACCCGAAGCAAGGCCAAGAAGGCCGCGCCGTGAGGCGCGGCCGCGCAGGCGTTCGAGGGCTGCTCGCCCGAGCCTGCGGGTAGGCCGCTCGAGGCACCCGGCAACGGTGTGTCCAGATGGATGGTCGCCGCTGCGCGTCCCCGGTCTCCGGTGGCGCGCGGAACAGAATCCGGCTTACAGGCCAACTCGTCCGCCCCGCTCAGCGCTGTGCCTTGCGCACCGCCTTGGCGAGCTTGCGCAACGCGTCGTCGAGCTGTTGCTCGCACCGCTCGGCCAGGTCGGCCTCCTGCTGGAAGAGCAGGCCGTAGGTGAAGGTGTCCTCGGCGGCGGCGTGCGCGGCTTCGGATTCATGCCGCAGGTGCTCCCGGCTGACCACGCTGTCCTGGTGGTCGCCGAGCAGTGACTGGACCGCCTTCGCTTGTTCGGACACCTTGTCCTCACCGGTGGCCGCGGCGGTGTAGCGAAGGCGCTTGGCCCGCTTGCGGATCCGGTGGATCGCCTCGTCGCGCTCGTGCGGATGGTCGGGGTGGTCTTCGTCGACCTGGGCTGCGGCCTTGGCGGCCTTGCGCACCTTCTTGTAGGCGGAGTCGATGGTGACCGGGGCGTGCTCCTCGCCCGTCGCGCTGCCGGGCGGTTGGGCCGCGATCTCATCGAGGGCGTCGAGCAGGCGGAAGTAGCGCTGCGACCGCATGGCCATCAGCGACCGGCGCAGCCCGGTCTGGTAGCGGCGCTGGGCGCCGCCGACCAGGCGCTCGTGCACCGGTCCGCGCACCAGATCCGCTGTCAGTCCGTCTAATTCGCGCTCGTAACGCTCCGCGAGCACCTCGGCGTCGCGGGCGACGCCGAGGATGCCGGCCAGTTCGCGCAGTTCGTCGAGGACCCAGCCGTCGTCGGGCAATCCGAACGACTCCTGGTAGTCGCGCAGCAGGCTGCGCAGCTTGCGGGTGGTGACCCGCATCTGGTGGATGGAATCGAAGGCGTCGGCCCGCACGGCGCGGTCCCACACCAGCAGTTCGCGGATCTGCGCGGCCACCGCGCGCTGCAGCGGGTGCTCGGCGGGGTCGGCGTCGGGTTGCGGTGTCGTGCCGAGCACCCGGGCCAGCTTGGAGGCGTGGCCGGCGGGTGCGGCGCCGGCGTCCAGCAGCCGGTTACCCAGCCGGTCGAGCAGCTCGGTGTCCGGTGTCCCGCCGGACTCGACGAGCTCGAGTTCCCATTCGCGCCACTCCTGCTGGGTGGGTTCCAGGTCGGCGTCCTCGGAGGTACGGGCCGACCACGCGGTGACGTGGTCGTTGCTGAACTCGGCCAACGGCGCGCCGTCGGCGGCGTACAACACCTGGCTTTCGCGCCGGGTGGTGATGCGCGCGACCGGCACGAGGGGGCGGTCGCGGACGATCGCCAGCACGACGTCCACCAGCTCCTCCGGCACCGCGTCGGCCCCGGACGCGTCCAGCGGCATCCGGACCTCGGTGCGCGCCTCGGGACCGGTGGGCAGCTTCAGGTGCCATCCCGCGTCGGTGCCACCGGTGCGGCGGCGCAGGGTGACCTTGTTGCGGGCGAGGTCCTGGTTGGGCGTGTCGAAGTACGTCGCGTCCAGCGTCTGGGTCGGCGACTTGTCGACGTGCGCCACCGCGGCAATGCCTTCGAACGAGGGTGACACGGCGGACTCGCCGACATCGAACTTGCGCTCGACCTCTAAATGACGGGAGGTCTGTGGCGCTTTTGCAGGCATTTTCGGCTCCGTTGAGGGCGCGTCGCCGCGGCCTTGAACGTCGGGGACTTTGGTGATGGGCTCCCATAGCCTGCCATACCGCGGTTACGCGAATGGCGGCGATCGCCGCCGCGCGCCGTGGGCCGGCCGTCGAGAATCGGGGTCGGTAGATCAGCCGGGCGACGGATCTTCGCGCAGGTGCATCGCCAGGCCGCCCAGCTCGCGAATCGCCTGAACCTCGGGATCGCGGAAGGGCCGTCCGTCGGGCGCCAGCAGGTCGTGGAACCACTCGGCCGGCACGGTGGGGTAGGGGTGCTCCCATGAGTCCCAGGGGAATACGGTCTGGGTTTTCCCGGCGACCAGTCCCCAGTTGAACGCGCCGACGTTGTGACGCTTGGCGACGGGCAGGATGCCCTCCACGGTGCTGCCCAACGACCGGGCCATGTATTCGGTGCACAGGATCGGGCGCCCTTGGGGTGTGAGCTCGGCGATGCGGCTCTCGAACTCTCCCGGCTCGGCGTAGGAGTGGAAGGTGATGACGTCGGAGTTGTCCAGCTGGATGCCGCTGATCACGCTGCGCCGCCCGGCGTCGGCCCACTCGCCGTCCCAGACGCCGCTGGTGAGCGGCTGGGACGGATCGACCGAGCGGGCCCAGCCGAAGACTTGGGGGAGCAGGTCGGCGACGAGGTCGAGCTTGTCGTCCCGCTCGGCCGAGCGGTAGTACTTCGACGGATTGTCGGGCTCGTTCCACAGGTCCCAGCCCAAAACGCGGTCGTCGCTGCGGAACTGCGTCAGCACCCCTGTGACGTAGCCGCGCAGGGTCTGGACGTAGCCGCGGTCACCGAGGCGCTCCGCGCCCGGGCTCTGTACCCAGCCGGAGTTGTGTACGCCGGGCGTCGGGGCGCGCTGCGGACCGGCTTCGGGGCGGGGATCCCAGCAGGAGTCGAACAAGACGAACAGCGGCTTGATGTCGTGGCGCGCCGCGATGTCGACGAACTGGGCGACGCGGGCCTGGAATCCCCGACGGTCCTGCGTCCACAGCTGGTCGTGCAGGAAGACGCGCACCGATTTGAGCCCGTTGGCGCGGGCCCAGCCCAGCTCGGTGTCGATGCGTCGGGCGTCGAACGTGTCCGGCTGAAACATCTCCAGCTGGTTGATCGCGTTCGACGTGATGTAGTTCGCGCCGACCGGCCAGCCCTGCGCCTGATACCAGCGGTTGGCGCGCTCGGCGGACCAGCGGGCCGCCTGCGGAGAGGTGCCGGGCGCGGGCTGCGCCGCCGCGCGTGGTGCTTTGGCCAGTGCGGCGCCTCCTGCCAGTAGCAGCGGTATCTTCAGCACCGTGCGGCGGTGCACGAAGTCACCGCGAGTCCCCCGGTCGATGTGCTCACCCTTGCTCTCGGAGTCGAGACCTTACCCAAGAGCAATCGTACCCGCCTGCCACACAACGAGTTTCGGTTTTGGTGGCCAGCGGCCCCGGAATTTGTCAGAAGCAGTGCTCGTCGGCGGGAAAAGCGCCCTCGGCCACCTCTTGCGCATATTGCATTGCGGCCCGCTGCAATTCTCCACCGATGTCGGCGAACCGCTTGACGAAGCGGGCCGCCTTGCCGCTGCTGACGCCGGCCATGTCCTGCCAGACCAGTACCTGGCCGTCGCAGTTCGGGCCCGCCCCGATGCCGATCGTCGGGATGGTCAGCTTGCCGGTGATCTGGGTGGCGAGTTCGGCGGGCACCATCTCCATCACGACGGAGAACGCACCGGCTTCGGCGACCGCGATCGCGTCGGCGACGGTCTGTTCCGCTCCGTCGCCGCGGCCCTGCACCCGGAAGCCGCCCAGGCTGTTCACGCTTTGCGGCGTGAACCCGATGTGGGCCATCACGGGGATGCCCGCCGCGGTGAGGCAGGCGATCTGCTCGGCCACCCGCTCGCCGCCCTCGAGCTTGACGGCGTGCGCGCCGCCCTCCTTCATGAAGCGGGTGGCGGAGGCCAAGGCCGCCGCCGGTCCCGCCTCGTAGCTGCCGAACGGCAGGTCCGCGACGACCAGGGCGTGCCGGGCGCCGCGCACCACGCCGCGCACCAACGGGATCATCTCGTCGATGGAGACGGGCACGGTGGTGTCATAGCCGTAGACGACGTTGGCGGCCGAGTCGCCCACCAGCAGGACCGGAATGCCGGCCTCGTCGAAGATCCGTGCGGTCGAATAGTCGTAGGCCGTGAGCATGGCCCACTTGTGCCCTTCGGCCTTCATCTTCTGCAGGTGGTGGGTGCGGATCTTGGTCAGCGGCTGCGAGTGCTCGGGCGTGCTTGCACCATAAACGTTCTGCTCAGACATCATTGTCCCTAGTGCTGGTCGGGTCGATCCTCGTGGCCCTGATCGGGTCCCCGGGTTCGTCTGACGGTGCCATTCTGCCATCTCCGCTGCGCCGTCGCACCGTCCGTGTGATGTGAGACATACCATGCGGGCATGCAGCGGCTCAGCGGACTCGACGCCAGCTTCCTCTACCTGGAGACCTCGTCGCAGCCCATGCACGTGTGCTCGATCATGGAGCTGGACACCTCGACCATGCCCGGCGGGTACACCTTCGACCGGCTGCGCGACGCGCTGTCGCTCCGCATCAAGGCCATCCCGGAGTTCCGCGAAAAGCTGGCCAACAGCCCGCTGAATCTCGACCATCCGGTCTGGGTCGACGACGAGAACTTCCTCCTTGACCGGCATCTGCACCGCATCGCATTGCCGGCGCCCGGCGGCCGCGCCGAGCTCGCGGAGATCTGCGGTCACATCGCCGAGTCGCCGTTGGACCGGCGCCGCCCGCTGTGGGAGATGTGGGTCATCGAAGGCGTGGCGGGCACCGACTGCCATCGTGACGGGCGGCTGGCGGTGATGACCAAGGTGCACCATGCCGGCGTCGACGGGGTGACCGGCGCCAACCTGATGTCGCAGCTGTGCAGCACCGAAGCCGACGCGCCGCCTCCGGACCCGGCCGGCGGGGTCGGCGGCGCCAGCGGATGGCAGATCGCCGCGGGCGGGCTCGTCCGGTTCGCCGCCCGGCCGCTGCAGCTGGCCAATGTGGTGCCCGACACCGTCTCCTCGGTGGTCGCGACGCTGCGGCGGGCGCTGGAGGGCCAAGCCATGGCGCGGCCGTTCGCCGCGCCGGCGACCGTGTTCAACGCCCGGATCACGGACCGCCGGAACATCGCCTACGCCGAATTGAATCTCGGCGACGTCAAGGCGGTGGAGAACCATTTCGGCGTGAAAGTCAACGACGTGGTGATGGCGCTGGTTTCCGGCGTGCTGCGCCAATTCCTGGCCGACCGAGACGCTTTGCCGGACTCGCCCCTGGTGGCGTCGGTGCCGGTCTCGGTGCACGGCAAATCCGACCGGCCCGGCCGCAACCAGGTGTCGGCGATGTTCTCCAGCCTGCACACCGACATCGCGGATCCCGCGGAGCGCCTCAGGGCCATCGCCCATGCGAATTCGGTTGCCAAGGAACACAGTTCCGCCATCGGCGCCTCGCTGTTGCAGGATTGGACGCAATTCGCGGCGCCCGCCGTTTTCGGCATCGCGATGCGGCTCTACGCCAGGACGCGGTTCACCGACACCATGCCGGTGCACAACCTGGTGGTGTCCAACGTGCCTGGCCCGCAGGTCCCGCTGTACATGCTGGGCTGCGAGGTCAAGGCGATGTATCCGCTGGGGCCGATCTTCCACGGGTCCGGACTCAACATCACCGCCATGTCCCTGCAGGGCAAGTTGGACATCGGGTTGCTCTCGTGCCCGGATCTGTTGCCGGACTTGTGGGAGATGGCCGACGAGTTTGCGGTGGCGATGGAAGAGCTGCTGGCGGTCACCCGGTAGCCGGACGGTGGTGCCGCTCATGAGGATCTCAGGTTTCCTCTGGCAGCATATGTTGGCATGGGTCTGTCTCGCCGCGTCAAGGTCGCGCGCACGCTGCTGGTTTGGACAACGGTCGCGGCCGTAGCGCTCCTCCTCGCGGGTTGCGTGCGCGTCGTCGGTGGGCGCGCCGTGCTGGCCGAGCCGAAGCTGGGGCAGGCGGTGGAGTGGACACCGTGCCGTTCGGCGAACCCGAAGGCCAAGATTCCGCCCGGCGCGCTGTGCGGCAAGCTGGCCGTGCCCGTCGACTACAACCACCTCGACGGTGACGTGGCGACGCTGGCGATGATTCGCTTCCCCGCCACCGGGGACAAGGTCGGCTCGTTGGTGATCAACCCCGGCGGTCCCGGCGAATCCGGCATCGAGGCCGCGCTGGGCGTCGTGCAGTCGCTGCCCAAGCGGGTCCGCGAACGGTTCGACCTGGTGGGCTTCGACCCGCGCGGGGTCGGGTCGTCGCGGCCGGCGGTCTGGTGCAACTCCGACGCCGACAACGACCGGCTGCGCACCGAGCCCAACGTCGACTACAGCCCGGCGGGCGTGGCCCACATCGAGGACGAGACCAAAGAATTCGTCGGCCGCTGCGTCGACAAGATGGGCAAGAACTTTCTGGCCAACATCGGCACCGTCAACGTCGCGCGTGATCTGGACGCGATCCGCGCGGCCCTCGGCGACGACAAGCTGACCTACCTCGGCTACTCCTATGGCACGCGGATCGGCTCGGCCTACGCCGAGGCGTACCCGGACAAGGTGCGGGCGATGATCCTCGACGGGGCCGTCGACCCCAACGCCGACCCGATCGAGGCGGACCTGCGGCAGGCCAAAGGATTTCAGGACGCGTTCAACGACTACGCCACCGAGTGCGCGAAGCAACCGACCTGCCCGCTGGGCACCGACCCGGCCAAAGCCGTCGACGTCTACCACAGCCTGGTCGACCCGCTCGTCGACCCCAACAACCCGATGGTCGGCAGGCCGGCGCCGACGAACGACCCACGGGGACTGAGCTATAGCGACGCCATCGTCGGCACCATCATGGCGCTGTACTCGCCGACGTTGTGGCATCACCTGACCGACGGGCTGAGCGAACTGGTCAACCACCGGGGCGACACCCTGCTGGCCCTGGCCGACATGTACATGCGGCGCGACGCGCACGGCCATTACACCAACGCCACCGACGCCCGGGTCGCCATCAACTGCGTCGATCAGCCGCCGATCACCGACCGGGCCAAGGTGATTGACGAAGACCGGCGCTCGCGGGAGATCGCGCCGTTCATGAGCTACGGCACGTTCACCGGCGACGCGCCCCTGGGCACCTGTGCGTTCTGGCCGGTACCGCCGACCAGCAAGCCGCACACCATCTCCGCGCCCGGCCTGGCGCCGACCGTGGTGGTGTCGACCACCCACGACCCGGCGACCCCGTACAAGGCCGGCGTCGATCTGGCCAACCAGCTGCGCAGTTCGCTGCTCACCTACGACGGCACCCAGCACACGGTCGTGTTCCAGGGCGACGGGTGCATCGACAACTACGTCACGGCGTATCTGGTCGGCGGCGCCACGCCCCCCAGCGGGGCAAAGTGCTAGTGCGCGTACGGGTCTGAGTCCGAGCGCAATCCAACGCGCCGGTGCGGCGCAGACGAGACCAAGGCGTAACCGTTTCGCGCCGCTTCGGGTACCGGAGGCTGACACGATGACAGCCATGTCGCGCCTGAGAACCTTGAGCTCGGCGCTGCTGTCATTCGGGCTGTTGGTCGGGCAATCCGCGGTGGGACAGCCGGTGGCGGGCGCCACCCCCGAACCGGGTGCGGGGCAGACCCCGGCACCCAGGCCGTCCGCCGCGACGCCGCAGACCTGGGGGAGTTGCGGTCAATTCGCCACGGACACAAAGGATGTCCCCACCGCGCAGTGCACCACCGTCTCCGTCCCGGTCGACTACGACAATCCCGGTGCGGGACAAGCCAACCTGGCGGTGATCCGCGTCCCGGCGACCGGCCAGCGGATCGGCTCGCTGTTGGTCAACCCGGGCGGCCCCGGCGGGTCGGCGGTCGACATGGTGGCCGGCATGGCGTCGGATCTCGAGAGCTCTCCCATCCGGCGCAACTTCGACCTGGTCGGCTTCGACCCGCGGGGCGTTGGCCACTCGACCCCGGCCCTGCGCTGCCGGACGGACGCCGAGTTCGACGCCTACCGGCGCGAGCCCATGGTCGACTACAGCCCGGCCGGGGTGGCGCACATCGAACAGCTCTACCAACAGGTGGCTCAGCAGTGTGTTTCCCGGATGGGGACCGGGTTTCTGGCCAACGTCGGCACCGCGTCGGTGGCGCGCGACATGGACATGGTCCGCCAGGCGCTGGGCGACGATCAGATCAACTACCTCGGCTACAGCTACGGCACCGAGCTGGGCACCGCGTACCTGGAGCGCTTCGGTGCCCACGTTCGGACGATGGTGCTCGACGGCGCCATCGACCCCACGGTCGGCCCAGTCGACGAAAACGTCCAGCAGATGGCGGGATTCCAAACCGCCTTCAACGACTACGCCGCCGACTGCGCCCGCTCGGCGGGCTGCCCGCTGGGCACCGACCCGGCCCAATTCATCAACCGCTACCACGCGCTGGTCGACCCGCTGGTGGCCAAGCCGGGCCGCACCTCGGACCCTCGCGGCCTGAGCTACGCCGACGCGACCACCGGCACCATCAACGCGCTTTACACCCCGGCGCACTGGAAGTACCTGACCAGTGGGCTGCTCGGGCTGCAGCGCGGCACCGACGCCGGCGACCTGCTGCTACTCGCCGACGACTACGAGGGCCGCGACCGCAGCGGGCACTACACAAACGATCAGGATGCTTTCAATGCGATCCGGTGCGTCGACGCGCCCACGCCGAAGGACTCGGCGAGCTGGGTGTCCGCCGATCAGCGCATCCGTCAGGCGGCCCCGTTCCTGAGCTACGGCCAGTTCACCGGGAACGCGCCCCGCGACCTGTGCGCGCTGTGGCCGGTGCCGGCCACGTCGACGCCGCACGCCGCCTCACCCGCGGCGCCCGGCAAGGTCGTCGTCGTCTCCACCACGCACGACCCCGCCACCCCTTACCAGGCCGGGGTCAACCTGGCGCGCCAGCTGGGCGGGCCGCTGATCACCTACGACGGGACGCAGCACACCGCGGTGTTCAACGGCGACCAGTGCGTGGACTCTGCCGTCACGCGCTACCTCGTCGCGGGCACGCTGCCGCCCCCGGCCTACCGGTGCCAGTCCTGACCGCACTGAGCAGCATGTTTGCAATGTTCGCAATTGTTCCGATCGCGCGTCGGTAACACAGAATTATCTACACTTGTCGACTTCCGGCGAAATACGCTCTGAACTGCGGAAATACTGCATTTTCAGGTGTTCTCAGCACCGCACAGCGTTGCTAGTGTAGGTTAACAGCATGTCCGAAAGTTTGCTGGATCTCGATGTGCTACTCGACTCGTGGTGTCGTCAGCTGCGCGGCGAACGCAAGAGCGTCGAGACGCTGCGCGCCTACCGAGGTGCCGTCGAGACGTTCCTGAAATTCTGCGCCGACACCGCCCGCGCACCGGAGTTGACCAAGGCCAACGTGCTCGCGTGGATCGACACTCAACACGACGCGAAGACGGCCACCGTGCGGCTGAGACTGGCCGGGATCAAACAGTTCGCCAAGTGGCTGGCCGCCGAAGAGGGCTTCGACGCCGACCCCATCGCGGCGATCAAGCCGCCCAAGCTCAAACAAGACGACGTGCCCGATCTGTCGGTGAATGAGCTTCAGCGGATGCTGAAGGTCTGCGACGGACCCTCGTTCCGCGACAAGCGAGACAAGGCCATTCTGATGATGCTCGCCGATACCGGCGCGCGGGCGTCGGAGTTGTTGGCGCTCAACATCACCGACGTGGATCTCGACGAGTGTATGGCGCATATTCACGGCAAGGGCGGCAAGAGTCGACGCGCCCGGTTCTCGCACGGCACGGCGGCAGCGTTGGACCGCTATGTGCGGGCGCGCCGCAGCAGGGTCACACGTCCCACGTCGGGGCCGCTGTGGTTGTCGGTGCGCGGGCAACGTCTGAGTTACACCGGGCTTCGGACCACGCTGCAGGAACGCGCCAGCGATGCCGGGGTGGTCGCGTTTCACGCGCATCGCTTGCGGCACACCATGTCGGTGCGCTGGCTGCGCAGCGGCGGCAGCGAGACCGGGCTGCGCGCGCACGCCGGGTGGTCGAGCAACACGATGATTACCCGCTACGTGAAGGCGGCGTCGGAGCAGTTGGCCGCTGAGGAATTCGATCGACTGAATTTGGGACTCACCGAACTCTGAGCGATTGTCACCGTTTGTCACCGTGTGACCGCGGCTGTCCCCGTGAGTCACTCAAAAGCGTTGTGTGAATAGATAATTCGTTCCTCGGCTCCCGACAGTTTTTGCCCTCTCGGCGTTACGCTGTGCGCGTCGAGAGGTGCTCAACATGCGCAACCCCAACCCCAGATCAGTCGACTCGCTGCAGCACTCGATGGCCTCCGACGTGTCGTGGGCGAACACCATCGACCGCACTGCGCGGACCGCGCCCGCGCGTCGGGCTGCCGACGCTCGTTTCCTAGCGCTGGCCGACGGTGATGTAAAGCGGGCCGAGTCGCTGCGCCGGGCGCATTTCAAGCGGATGGCGCTGAAGTCGATCGCTGTTCGTCAGGCGAAGGCTGCCGCACGTAAGAGCGTCCACGGTGAGACCGTCTGAGGGGTACGGGGCGGTCCCCGAGAATTCGCGCCCACAGGGACTCGCCACCGCCACCGAAACCGGCCTCCCGCGAGGGGCGGTCGGCTTGCCTGATTCTAGCCGCAGCCGACCGGGTGCACTTGCCGTCCGCAGTCGAAGCGTCGTGTCCGACTCTCGGCACCCGGTCGATGTGGCCCTGTCGTGGATCGGGCTGAGCATCGAAGCCCGTGACGTGGTGCGCCGATTGGAGGGGCTGGGGTGAACGCCTACCTGCGGGTCGTCGAGGCGTTGCGCGCCAATGGTTCCCGTGTCAGCGAACGCGGGGACGGCAGGGCGCAAGCGCAGTGCCCGGCCCATGACGACCACAATCCGTCGTTGTCGATTTGGCCGCGCGACGACGGCAAGGGCAGCCAAGTCAAATGCCACGCCCAGTGTGATCTGCCCGCCGTGCTGGCCGCGCTGGGCTTGACCTTCCGCGACCTCTTCGACGATGCCGAGATGCGGGACGCGTTGAGAGGCAACGCGGACTACCGCTATCCCGGTGGCCGGGTCAATCGCCGCCGGACCGGCCCCGACGGGCGGAAACGCTTCACGCAGACAGGTGCTCAGGACAAGTCGCTGTTTTTCGCCGACAAGATCCCGCACGGTTGCCCGCTGGTCTATCTGACCGAGGGGGAGAAAGGCGCGAAAGCGATTTGGGCGATGGGCGGGGTCGCGGTCGCCACCGGGGGTGCGATGCGCAGCTGCGACCCCACCCCGCTACGGGACACGTTGGTCAAGGTCGTGGTGGATCGCGACGCTGCCGGGTTGCGTTGGGCGGAAAGGCAGTCCAAGGCGCTGGCCGGGATCGCTCAGCGGGTGTGTTTTGTGCGCACGCCGCTGAACATTCCGCGCGCTGATGTGGTGGAGCACATCGCTGCCGGGTTGCCGCTGGAACAGCTTGAGGACTTCGACCCTTCCACGGCGACCTATGACTGCGGCGAGTCACCCGGTGAAGTTCCCGCCAAGTCGCGCGGTGAACTTCCCGACGAACCAGCCGACCGAATCGATCGGGTAGCCGACTTCTGCGGGCCGCGCCTCATCGTCGATGTCCCCGACGACGAGATCGACGCCGAGAAACCGAAGGTGTGGAATGCCAAGGACTTGGAGCCTGCCGCGCCGCCGCGCTGGCTTGCCGCTAACCGGCTACCCCGCGCCGCCGTGAGTCTTCTGATCGGCGATGAGGGTATCGGCAAGAGCCTGCTGGGAGTCCTTGACGCTCAGCTCGGGCGGCACGGTATCCAACCAGCAGTCGACGACCACCAGGTCGGGTCTCGGGTCGGCGTTGCGGACCAAACCCATATCGCGGGGGAAGATCGGCGCACCGCTGCCGTCCCGTTCGACGCAGATCACGCGAATCATGTCCAGGTCGGCCCCGGCGACCTTCAACCGGGGTAACACGGCGGTCGACCAATCGTCTTCGGTGATCACCAGCATGACCCGACCGGGGTCGCGGGCGGGAATCCCGAAGCCGGGCAACGGTTTGCCGGTCGTGATGTGTGCGACGATCAGGACCCACAGCAGGCTCTTGCCGATACCCTCATCGCCGATCAGAAGACTCACGGCGGCGCGGGGTAGCCGGTTAGCGGCAAGCC
>NZ_LZJJ01000216.1:0-29517 GCF_001667625.1 Mycobacterium sp. E1715 | reverse complement strand
TGGTCGCGGTCGCCGCGCGGGGGGCCACGTTGACGTTGATCCGGGACGGCGAGCCGATCGAGGCGCTCGACGCGATGAGCTCGTGGTGGACCGCGATTCACGGGCACGGCCACCCGGTGCTGGACGCGGCGCTGACCACGCAGCTGGGAGTGATGAACCACGTCATGTTCGGCGGGCTCACGCACGAACCGGCCGCCCGGCTGGCGCAGCTGCTGGTGGACATCACCCCGGCCGGGCTGGACACCGTGTTCTTCAGCGATTCCGGATCGGTGTCCGTCGAGGTCGCGGTCAAGATGGCGCTTCAGTACTGGCGCAGCCGCGGCCGGCCCGGCAAGCACCGGCTGATGACCTGGCGGGGCGGCTACCACGGCGACACGTTCACGCCGATGAGCGTCTGCGATCCCGACGGCGGCATGCACACGCTGTGGACCGACATCCTGGCCCGCCAGGTGTTCGCCCCGCAGGTCCCGCGCGACTACGACCCCGGCTACACCGCGGCGTTCGAGCAGCAGCTCGCCGAGCACGCCGGCGAACTGGCGGCCGTCATCGTCGAACCGGTGGTGCAGGGCGCCGGCGGGATGCGCTTCCACGACCCCCGCTACCTGCGCGACCTGCGCGAGCTGTGCCGGCGGCACGACGTGCTGCTGATCTTCGACGAGATCGCCACCGGCTTCGGCCGCACCGGCGAGCTGTTCGCGGCCGACCACGCCGGGGTGAGCCCGGACATCATGTGCGTGGGCAAGGCTCTGACCGGCGGCTACGTCACCCTGGCCGCCACGCTGTGCAGCACCGACATCGCGTCGAGCGCCTCGATCGGCTCGCCGTCCCGGATCAACGTCAACGTGGCCCCCCGCGCGGCGACCGCGACCACCGGCGCGACGGCTTCGCCGCCGATGGTGCTGTACGGGTGCCACAGGTGCGCAGCGTCGATCGCGCTGATCTGCCCGGGGGTCAACCCGGCCCTCGCCGCAGGCATAGTGATCGAGGGTAAAGCAGCCGAGTCGCACAAAATCCGCCCATCGGGGAGCATGGGATCCGATGGCTACGCCGCAAACCCCCGGTGAACCCGCCGCGGGCGCCCCTCCGACCGCGACCACCAATTCCCTGCTGGCCAATTACGACGACGAGGCGCCGCGGGTCATCCGGGTGCGGCTGGCCCCCTGGGACGTCGCCTGCACCGTCGCGCTGCTGGCGCTGCTCATCGTCCTGGCCACCGCGACGGCGTGGCCGGACCGCCTCTTCGGCTTCCTCGAGCACGTCTGCGCCGACGAGACGTGCGGGCCGGTGCCCTTCGGGGTCGACTACTACATCCGCCCGATCGTGTGGGGCGGCATCGGGGCTGCAATCGCCGCCGCGGTCCTCGGGCCGGTCGTTTCGCTCCTGAAGGGCTGGTACATGTCCTTCTGGCCGGTCCTGGCCCTCGCGCTGATCATGCTCAGCTCCCTCGTCGGCTCGCTGCTGACGGTGTTCAGCGAACGCTATTGGGCGTAGGCGCCGCCACGCCCCGGTCCGGCCGGCGCACGCGCGACTGAGACCCAAATCACAACTGCGCACCCGGATTTGGGCCGCCCAGTCACCGTCCGGTCACGTTCCGACAAAAAATCCCGCCGGGGCCTGGCGGCTAACAACTTCTGTTGTCAGAGTGGCTGCAGTGACTGATGTGAAAACAGGACCGCTGTTCACATCCGCAAGTGTCATGCAGCGGCGTCGGTCCCAACGGGGAGGCTGTCGCCCAGTCATGGAACGGCGGCGGACGCGCGAAGTCACCGCGCTGAGGCCAGTGAGCCCCTGAGAGGCCAAGACAATGAAACGCATCTACGCCTTCGCGATCGGTTTGGCGCTGTTCGCCGCACCGATGGCCGCTCCCGTGGTCGCTTCCGCCGACCCGGGCATCCGGCCGATGGACTACCAGCAGGCCGCCGACGTGGTGATCGCGCGCGGGCTGTCGCAGCGGGGCGTGCCGTTCTCCTGGGCCGGCGGCGGGATCAACGGCCCGACCCGCGGCACCGGGACGGGCATCAACACCGTCGGATTCGACGCGTCAGGCCTGATGCAGTACGCGTACGCCGGCGCGGGCATCAAGCTGCCGCGTTCGTCGGGGGCGATCTACCGGGTCGGCCAGAAGGTGCTGCCCCAGCAAGCGCAAAAGGGCGACATGATCTTCTACGGCCCCGAGGGCACCCAAAGCGTCGCGATGTACCTGGGCAACAACCAGATGCTCGAGGTGGGCGACGTCGTCCAGGTGTCGCCGGTGCGCGCCAACGGCATGGCTCCCTACCTGGTCCGGGTCCTCGGGGTCCAGCCGGCGCCGGTCCAGCAGCTGCCGCAGCAGGCTCCGGTGCAGCAAGCACCGGTGCAGCAACTGCCCGCGCAGCAGGCGCCGACGCAGCAAGCGCCGGTGCAGCAACTCCCGACGCAGCAGGCCCCGGTGCAGCAACTCCCGACGCAGCAGGCCCCGGTCCAGCAACTCCCGACGCAGCAGGCCCCGGTCCAGCAACTCCCGACGCAGCAGGCCCCGGTGCAGCAGGCGCCGCTGCAGCAGCAGTCCGGCCAGCTCCCGTTGCCGCAGGCGCCGGTGCAGCAGCTCCCGGCCCCGCCGGCGCCGCTGCAACAGGCCCCGCTGCAACGGGTCCCGGTGCCGCAGGCGCCGGTCCAGCAGCTGCCGACGCAGCAACTTCCGGCACCGCAGGCCCCGGTGCAGCTGCTGCCGCCGCAGCAATCGCCGTTCCTCCCGACGGCGCCCGGCACCGCCCGGTAGATTCCCCGGCTTTTCGGGGGCCCCCGACCGCCGCCACCTGCTCCTAAACCGGAGCGGGTGGCGGTTTTCGGTAAATTAGCGATCGATCATGCCGATCCTGTCCCCGTCTCACCGACCGGTCGCGACCGCGGAACCGGTCGGTACGGCGGCGCGCAATTCGGGGTTCTACCGCTACGACCTGGACGGCCTGCGCGGCATCGCGATCGCGCTGGTGGCCGTCTTCCACATCTGGTTCGGCCGGGTCTCGGGCGGCGTCGACGTGTTCTTGGCGCTGTCCGGATTCTT
Source organism: Mycobacterium sp. E1715 (assembly GCF_001667625.1). Classification (NCBI taxonomy): domain Bacteria; kingdom Bacillati; phylum Actinomycetota; class Actinomycetes; order Mycobacteriales; family Mycobacteriaceae; genus Mycobacterium; species Mycobacterium sp. E1715. Next base: position 26,474 of record NZ_LZJJ01000216.1, on the reverse strand, counting down.
CTTCGGCGGCAAGATCATTCGCGCGGCGCTGAACCCTGCCGTCACCCTGTCGCCGGTGGCGGAGGTGGTCCGGCTCGTGCGCCGCCTGGTGCCCGCCCTGGTCGTGGTGCTGGCCGGGTGCGCGGTGCTGACCATCCTGGTCCAACCGGAGACCCGCTGGGAGACCTTCGCCGACCAGAGCCTCGCCAGCCTCGGCTACTACCAGAACTGGGAGCTGGCCAACACGGCGTCCGATTACCTGCGCGCCGGCGAGGCCGTCAGTCCGCTCCAGCACATCTGGTCCATGTCGGTGCAGGGCCAGTTCTACGTCGGCTTCCTGCTGTTGATCGCCGCGTGCGCCTACCTGTTCAGGCGTCCGCTGGGCCGCCGGCTGCGCACCCTCTTCCTGGTGCTGCTGACGGCGCTGACGGTGGCGTCGTTCGTCTACGCGATCGTGGCTCATCAGGGTGACCAGGCAGCCGCCTACTACAACAGCTTCGCGCGCGGCTGGGAGTTGCTGCTCGGCGCGCTGGTCGGTGCGCTGGTGCCTGCCATCCGCTGGCCGATGTGGTTGCGAACGGTCGTGGCCACCCTGGCGCTGGCGGCGATCGTCTCGTGCGGGGCGCTGATCGACGGCGTGAAGGAATTCCCCGGCCCCTGGGCCCTGGTGCCCGTCGGGGCCACCATGCTGATGATTCTGGCGGGGGCCAACCTGCAGGGCGGCCCCGCCACCGGGAACCGGCTGCCGCTGCCCAATCGCCTGCTGGCGGCCGGGCCGCTGGTCGCGCTGGGCGCGATGGCGTACTCCCTTTACCTGTGGCACTGGCCACTGCTGATCTTCTGGCTGTCTTTCAGCGGGCACCGGCACGCCGGCTTCGTCGAGGGTGCGGCGGTGCTGCTCGTCTCGGGCCTGCTGGCCTACCTGACCACCCGGCTCGTCGAGGACCCGCTGCGCTACCGGACCGCAGGGAGGTCACCGGCGACCGCGCCCGCCTGGCTGGCGCGCCTGCCCAGGCCCACGATGGCGCTGGGGACGGCGATCGTGCTGCTGGGGGTCACGCTGACCGCGACGTCGTTCACGTGGCGCCAGCACGTCACGGTCCTGCGGGCCGCGGGCAAGGAGCTCAGCGTGCTCAACCCGCAGGACTATCCGGGGGCGCGCGCCCTGACCGAACACGTGCGGGTGCCCGCGTTGCCGATGCGGCCCAGCGTCCTGGAGGTCAAGGAGGATCTGCCGGTCTCCACCCGCGACGGCTGCATCAGTGACTTCGTCAACCCGGCGGTGGTGGCGTGCACCTACGGCGACGTGGCCGCCGACCGCACGATTGCGCTGGCGGGCGGGTCCCACGCCGAACACTGGCTGCCCGCTCTCGACCTGCTCGGCAAGATGCATCACTTCAAAGTGGTGACGTACCTCAAGATGGGCTGCCCGTTGTCCACCGAGGAAGTCCCGTTGATCATGGGCAACAACGCCGCCTACCCGCAGTGCCGGCAGTGGGTCGAACAGACGATGGACAGGGTGATCGCCGACCGTCCCGACTACGTGTTCACCACCACCACCCGGCCGTGGAACATCAAGCCCGGCGACGTGATGCCGGCGACCTACATCGGAATCTGGCAGCGGTTCTCGGACAACAACATTCCGATCCTCGGCATGCGAGACACCCCGTGGCTGGTCAAAAACGGCCAGCCGTTCGACCCGGCGGATTGCCTGGCCAAGAAGGGCGGCAGCCCCCAGTCGTGCGCGATCAAGCGTTCCGACGCGCTCTCCGACCGCAATCAGACCCTCGACTTCGTCACACAATTCCCGCTGCTGAAGGTGCTCGACATGTCCGATGCGATCTGCCGCGCCGACGTGTGCCGGCCGGTCGAGGGAAACGTGCTGATCTACCACGGCGCCCACCACCTGACCCCCACTTACGTACGGACCATGGTGGGCGAATTGGGCCGCCAGATCGCGGCCAATACCGGTTGGTGGTGACGCGCCCCGCCGCCCCGACCGCGGATAAGGTCAGATGGTGCCGACCGACAATCACGCTTCAGCAGCAGGCGTAGCTGGTAACCAACAGCCGAAACTGGCCACCGTCTGGCCGGGGAACCCGTATCCCCTCGGTGCCTCCTATGACGGCGCGGGGACCAACTTCTCGTTGTTCTCCGAGATTGCCGAGAAGGTCGAGTTGTGTCTGATCGACGACGCTGGGGGCCAGTCACGGATTCCCCTGGACGAGGTCGACGGCTACGTGTGGCACGCCTACCTGCCCAACATCTCGCCGGGCCAGCGCTACGGCTTCCGGGTGTACGGGCCCTTCGACCCGGCGGCCGGCCACCGGTGTGACCCGAGCAAGCTGCTGCTCGACCCGTATGGCAAGGCCTTCCACGGGGATTTCACCTTCGGGCAGGCGCTGTTCTCCTACGACATGAAGGCCGTCCACCCCGACGGTGACGACGCCGACCCCGGGACGCCGCCAATGGTCGACTCCCTGGGCCACACCATGACCAGCGTGGTGAGCAACCCCTTCTTCGACTGGGGCTCGGACCGTTCGCCACTGACCCCGTACCACGAAACGGTGATCTACGAGGCCCACGTCAAGGGCATGACCCAGACCCACCCCGGCATCCCCGCCGAACTGCGCGGCACCTACGCCGGCCTGGCCCACCCGGTGATCATCGACTACCTCAAGTCGCTCAACGTCACCGCGCTGGAGCTGATGCCGGTGCACCAGTTCATGCACGACTCCCGCCTGCTGGACCTGGGTCTGCGAAACTACTGGGGCTACAACACTTTCGGGTTCTTCGCGCCGCACAACCAGTACGCGGCCAATCGCACCTCCAGCGTCGCCGAGTTCAAATCGATGGTGCGCAGCCTGCACGAGGCGAACATCGAGGTGATCCTCGACGTGGTGTACAACCACACCGCCGAGGGCAATCACCTCGGGCCGACGATCAACTTCCGCGGCATCGACAACGCCGCGTACTACCGGCTCGTCGACTCCGACCTGCGGCTGTACAAGGACTACACCGGCACGGGCAACAGCCTGAACCCGCGTCACCCGCACGTGCTGCAGCTCATCATGGACTCGCTGCGCTACTGGGTGACCGAGATGCACGTCGACGGCTTCCGTTTCGACCTCGCCGCCACGCTGGCCCGGGAGCTGCACGACGTCGACCGGCTGAGCGCGTTCTTCGACCTGGTTCAGCAGGATCCGATCGTCAGCCAGGTCAAACTGATCGCCGAACCGTGGGACGTCGGCGAGGGCGGTTACCAAGTCGGCAATTTCCCGGGTTTGTGGACCGAGTGGAACGGGAAGTATCGCGATACTGTGCGTGACTACTGGCGGGGCGAGCCCGCGACCCTAGGCGAGTTCGCGTCCCGGCTGACCGGGTCGTCGGACCTCTACGAGGCGACCGGACGGCGCCCCAGCGCCAGCATCAACTTCGTCACCGCCCACGACGGCTTCACGCTCAACGACCTGGTGTCCTACAACGAGAAACACAATCTGGCCAACGGCGAAGACAACCGCGACGGCGAAAGCCACAACCGCTCGTGGAACTGCGGTGTCGAGGGGCCCACCGACGACCCGGACATCTTGACTCTGCGCCGTCGCCAGATGCGCAACTTCTGGGCGACGCTGATGCTCAGCCAGGGCACGCCGATGATCGCGCACGGCGACGAGCTGGGCCGCACCCAGAACGGCAACAACAACGTCTACTGCCAGGACTCCGAATTGTCTTGGATGGATTGGTCATTGGTCGACAAGAATTCGGACCTGCTGGCCTTCGCGCGCAAGGTCACCACGTTGCGCAAGACCCACCCGGTATTCCGGCGCCGCCGGTTCTTCGAGGGTGAACCGATCCGCACCGGCGACGAGGTCCGCGACATCGCCTGGCTGAATCCCAGCAGCCGGGAGATGACGCACGAGGACTGGGGCGAGAGCATTCACAAATGTGTGGCGGTGTTCCTCAACGGCGAGGCCATCACCGCGCCCAACGCGCGCGGTGAACGGGTCGTCGACGACTCGTTCCTGTTGTGCTTCAACGCCGGCGAAGAACCCGTGGAGTTCGTGATGCCGAACGACGACTATGCGCAGGAGTGGACCGTGGAACTGGACACCAACCACCCGACGGGTGAGGCCGACCAGGTGGTGAATGCCGAAGAGAAGGTCTCGTTGCCCGGGCGATCGCTTCTGGTCTTACGTAAGACCATGTGACGCATGCCTTTTCCCATACTCTCGACCTACCGGTTGCAGCTGCGCGGTGAGGCCAGCGGGTTCGCGTTCACCTTCGCCGACGCGGAACGCCTGCTGGATTACCTGGACGAACTCGGGGTGTCCCACCTCTATCTGTCCCCCATCATGACCGCGGCCACCGGGTCGAATCACGGCTACGACGTCACCGACCCGACGACCGTCTCCCCCGAGCTGGGCGGCCGCGACGGCCTCGAGCGGCTGTCGGCCGCGGCGCGGGAGCGCGGCGTCGGCCTGATCGTCGACATCGTGCCCAATCACGTGGGAATCGACCAGCCCCAACAGAACGCATGGTGGTGGGACGTGTTGCGGCACGGCCGTTCGTCTGACTACGCAACGTATTTCGACATCGATTGGGACCTCGATGAGGACGGCCGCATCGTCCTGCCCATCTTGGGCTCCGACGACGACGCCGGAGACCTCCACGTCGACGGGGACCTGCTGCGGCTGGGCGACCTGGCGCTTCCCATCGCGCCCGGCACCGCCGAGGGCACCGGACCCGAGGTTCACGACCGCCAGCACTACCGCCTGGTGGGCTGGCGCAACGGCGTGTGCGGCTATCGGCGCTTCTTTTCGATCACCTCGCTGGCCGGGCTGCGCCAGGAAGACCGCGCCGTGTTCGACGCCACCCACGCCGAGGTTGCCCGGTGGGCCGCCGAGGGACTCGTCGACGGTGTGCGCATCGACCATCCCGACGGGCTTTCCGACCCCTGCGGCTACCTGGCCTGGCTGCGAGAATCGGTTGGGCCGCAAACCTGGATCGTGATCGAGAAGATCCTGGCGGTCGACGAGGCGCTCGAACCCACGCTGCCGATCGGCGGCACCACGGGCTACGACGTGCTGCGGGAGATCGGCGGGGTCTTCGTCGACCCCAGCGGCGCGCCCGCGCTCACCGAGCTCGTCGAGTCGGCGGGTCTGTACTACGGAGCGGCGCCGGAGATGCTGGCGGAACTCAAGATCCGTGCGGCCACCGACACCCTCGCGAGCGAACTGCGCCGGCTGCGCCGCGCGATCGTGGCCGCGGCCGGCGACGACCACCCGCGGTTGCCCGAAGCGGTGGCCACGCTGCTCACCCACATCGGCGTCTACCGCTGCGACTACCCGGGGCTGTCGGCGATCATGCCCACGGCGCTGGCCGAAACACAGGCACAGTCACCGGAATTGGGGCCCGCACTGCAGGTGATCGCCGCCGCGCTGGCCCGGGGCGGCGAGCCGGCCGTCCGGCTGCAGCAGCTCTGCGGTGCGGTGACCGCCAAATCCGTCGAGGACTGCTACTTTTACCGCGACGCGCGGCTGGTGTCGCTCAACGAGGTCGGGGGTGAACCGCATCGCTTCGGTGTCGGCGCGGCGGAATTCCACCACAGCGCCGCCACCCGGGCCCGGCTGTGGCCGCACACGATGACGACGCTGACCACCCACGACACCAAGCGCGGCGAGGACGTGCGGGCCAGGATCGGGGTGCTGTCACAGGTCCCGTCGCTGTGGACCGAGTTTCTCGCCCGCTGGGAGATCGACGCGCCCTCCCCCGACCCGGCGACCGGACAGTTCTTGTGGCAGAACATCTTCGGCGTCTGGCCGGTCACCGGTGAGGTCAGCCCGGAGCTGCGCGAGCGGCTGCACGGTTACGCCGAGAAGGCCATTCGGGAGGCGGCCTGGCATACCTCGTGGAACGACCCGGACACCGAGTTCGAGGACGCGGTGCACCGGTGGCTGGACGGTGTGTTCGACGGCCCGGTGGCCGGCCAGCTGACCGAGCTCGTCGCCCAGCTCAACCCGCACGCCGCCAGCGACGCGCTCGGCCAGAAGCTGCTCGCCCTGACCGTGCCCGGGATACCCGACGTCTACCAGGGCACCGAACTGTGGGACGACAGCCTGGTGGACCCGGACAATCGGCGGGCCGTCGACTACGCCGCCCGGCGGGCCGCGCTGAAGGCGTTGGAGCATCCCAAGATTCGGGTGGTCACGACCGCGCTTCGGGTGCGCCGCGCCCATCCGGACACCTTCCTGCGCGGCGACTACGTTCCCGTGCTGGCCAATGGCGACGCCGGCGATCACGTGCTGGCCTTCCGCCGGGGCTCCGACATCGTGGTCGCGGTGACCCGGTGGACCGTGCGCCTGACCGAAACCGGTTGGGGTAACACGGTGCTGGCGCTGCCCGAGGGCACCTGGAAGGACGCCCTCACCGGCGTCATCGCGGACGGGCCGACGGCGGCGGCCCAACTGTTCGCCGAGCTGCCCGTCGTGCTGCTGGAGCGCCACCATGACTGAATTCCGGGTCTGGGCGCCCAAACCGGAGCTGGTCCGGCTCGACGTCGAGGGCCGCGTGCACCCGATGACGCGCTCGGACGACGGGTGGTGGCACGCGTCCGTGGACGCGGCAGCGGACGCCTGCTACGGGTTCGTGCTCGACGACGATCCCACGGTGCTGCCCGACCCGCGCTCGCCCCGCCAGCCCGACGGCGTGCACGCCCGCTCGCAGCTGTGGGACCCGGCCGGCGCCGCCTGGACCGACGACGACTGGCAGGGCCGGTCGGTCGAGGGCGCGCTGATCTACGAGTTGCACCTCGGCACCTTCACCCCCGAGGGGACCCTCGACTCGGCCATCGAGAAGCTGGACTACCTGGTGGATCTCGGCGTCGACTTCGTCGAGCTGATGCCGGTGAATTCCTTTGCCGGAACGCACGGCTGGGGCTACGACGGGGTGCTGTGGTACAGCGTGCACGAGCCCTACGGCGGCCCCGACGCCCTGGTCCGGTTCGTCGACGCCTGCCACGCGCGGGGCCTGGGCGTCCTGATCGACGCGGTGTTCAACCACCTCGGCCCGTCGGGCAACTACCTGCCCAAGTTCGGCCCGTACCTGTCGTCGGCGAGCAACCCGTGGGGCGAAGGCATCAACATCGCCGACGCCGACTCCGACGAGGTCCGGCGTTACATCATCGCGTGCGCGCTGCGCTGGATGCGCGATTTCCACGCCGACGGGCTGCGCCTGGACGCCGTGCACGCCCTGGTGGACACGACCGCCATCCACATCCTCGAGGAGCTCGCGACCGAAACCGACTGGCTGTCACGGCAATTGGGTCGCCCGCTGTCGCTGATCGCCGAGAGCGACCTCAACGACCCGCGGCTGATAACCCCCCGCGACCGGGGTGGTTACGGCCTCACGGGGCAATGGGCCGACGACATCCACCACGCGATCCACACCGCGGTGTCGGGCGAGCGCCAGGGCTACTTCGCCGACTTCGGCAGCCTGGCCACCCTGGCGCGGACGCTGCGCCACGGCTACTTTCACGCCGCCACCTATTCGTCGTTCCGGCGCCGCCGCCACGGGCGCCCGTTGGACACCACCGAGAACTCGGGGATCCCCGGCACCCGGCTGGTCGCGTACACCTGCACCCATGACCAGGTCGGCAACCGGGCGCTCGGCGACCGACCGTCGCAGAACCTGTCCGGTGGCCAGCTGGCGATCAAGGCCGCGCTCGCCATCGGAACGCCCTTCACCGCAATGCTTTTCATGGGCGAGGAGTATGCGGCGTCGACCCCGTTCCAGTTCTTCAGCTCGCATCCCGAACCGGAGCTGGCCAAGGCCACCGCGGAGGGGCGCAAGGCGGAATTCGCCGAGCACGGCTGGGACGCCGACGACATCCCCGACCCGCAGGACCCGCAGACGTTCCAGCGCTCGAAGCTCGACTGGGCCGAGGTGGACTCCGGCGAGCACGGCCGGCTGCACCGGTTCTACCGCGACCTGATCGCGTTACGGCACCGCGACCCCGACCTCGCCGATCCGTGGCTGGCGCACCTCGCCGTCGACTTCGACGAGGAGCAACGCTGGATCAGCGTGTCCCGCGGCAGGTTGCGCATCGTGTGCAACCTCGGCGCCGAGGCGGCGACGGTGCCCGTCGCCGGCGACGTGGTGCTGGCCTGGGGCGACCCCGCGGTCGACGCCGACAAGACGGTGCTCGAAGGGCATTCGCTCGCCATCCTCGCGGTGGGCGAGCAGCGCTGACGCCTGTGGACAACGGTGCGCGGCCCGGCGCGCGACCGCCGATGATTCGCCCATGGATCAATCCGTGTTCGGCCGGTGGATCGGCTTGCTGAGGAAGAAACAGCCGGTTTCGGCTCCGCTCGTCCCGCCCGACGAGGCGCCGCCACAACGCAGCGTGGAGCTGTTGTGGACCGGCCCCGGCCTCGGGCGCACCGAAGGGGCTTGACCCTCGGCTAGACGCTGGGGCGGCCCGCGCCGTGCACCGCCTCGGCGATCGCGTCCGCCAGCGGGTCGATCTCGTCGGCGCCGAGGTCCGCGATGGTGACGCGGATGCCTGGGGGCGTGCCGATGCGGAACCGCGTGCCCGGCGCCGCGGCCCAGCCCGCGCCCAGCAACCGGGTGATCGCGACGGTCTCGTCGGGCACCGGGATCCACACGTTGAGTCCGGAGCGGCCACGCGCGGCGACGTCGCGCTCGGCCAGCGCGGTCGCCAGCCGCCGGCGGGTGTCGGCGTACCTGCGCTCGGCCGTGGCGACCAGGCGCGCGGCCGCCGGGTCGGACCACAGGCTGACGGCCAGGTCCTGCAGCAGATGGCTGACCCAGCCCGGCCCCAGCCGCAGGCGGCCGTGCACGCGCTCGACGGTGCGCCGATCCCCCGCCAGCACGGCCACGCGCAGGTCCGGGCCGTACGCCTTGGACGCCGACCGCACGAAGGCCCACCGCTCGGTCACGCCCGCCACCGTGTGCAGCGGCGCGCCCGAAATGCCCGCGCAGTGATCGTCTTCGACCACCAGCAGGTCAGCGGCCCGGCGCACCAACAGGTTTCGTAGTTCGGCGCGGCGGCCCGCGGACAACGCCGCCCCCGTCGGATTCTGGGCGCGGGTGGTGACGATCAACCCGCGCATCCCGCGGTCCAGCGCCCGCGCCAGGTCGGCGGGCAACGGCCCTTCGTCGTCGACCCGAACGGGCTCGGCCGAAAGCCCAAGGGCGGCAAGCAGATCGAGCAGGTTGGCCCAGCCCGGGTCCTCGACGGCGACCCGATCACCGGGACGCAGGTGCGCGGTGAGCACGCGCTCGATGCCGTCGAGCGCGCCGCTGGTCACCGCGAGGTGCTCGGCCGGGACACCATCGGCGGACAGCGCCGCCCGGGCGAACTCCACCAAGGCCGCCGACATGGCCGGCTCCCCGTACAACACCGGGCGGCCCCCGACCGGGCCGGGCAGCGACGCCCCCGCCAGAGGCAACAGGGCGGGGTCGGGATTGCCGGTCGACAGGTCGCGCACCCCGGCGGGGACGTCGAGCACCAGCAGGGATCGTGGCGTGGTCGCCGGGCGCTGCCGCACCCTGGTGCCGCGCCTGCCGGCGGTCTCCACCGCCCCGCGGTGCCGCAACAGGCGGTAGGCCGCGGCCGCGGTGTTGGCGTTGACGCCGAGCTGGGCGGCGAGGTCGCGGACGGGCGGCAGCGCGTCGCCGGGCGCCAGCGAGCCGGCCGAGATGGCCTCCTCGATGCTGGCGGCTATGGAATCGGCACCGGACCCGGTTATGCTGTTTTGTACTGGCACGCAATCGATTATGTACTAGAACAAAGGTAGGCGCCATGACCGCCGGATACCAGCCCACACCGCGCACGACGCCCACCCGCTACCGGGAGCGCGCGCGCTACGACCGCGAGACCGTCCACCGCATCCTGGACGAGGCGCTGATCTGCCACCTGGGCTACCTCGGCGACGGCCGGCCGGTGGTCCTGCCGACCACCCATGCCCGCCTGGGCGAGACCCTCTACCTGCACGGTTCGACCGGCAGCGGCCCCCTGCTCGCGGCAGGCGCGGCGCCCTCGGGCCTGCCCGTGTGCGTCACCGTCACCCTGGTCGACGGGCTGGTGCTGGCGCGCGCCGCCATGCACCACTCGGTGAACTTCCGCTCTGTCGTCGTGCTCGGCACCGCGCGTGTGGTCGAGGACGCGGCGGAGAAACTGCGGGCGCTCGCCGGCCTGCTCGATCGCATCGCGCCCGGGCGCGCCGCCGACTGCCGGGCGCCGAATCCGCGCGAGCTGGCCGCGACGGGGGTGCTCGCCCTCGACCTGGTGGAGGTGTCGGCCAAGGTGCGCGGCGGCGAGCCGGTGGACGATCCGGAGGATTGCGCGCTGCCGCACTGGGCGGGGGTGGTGCCGCTGAGCGTGACGGCCGGTGCGCCGGTGCCGGCCTCGGACCTGGACCCGGCACTGCCGGTGCCGGCGTACCTCAGCGAGCGAAGGGGCTGAGGCCCACCCGCGCGCGCCGGCTGTCGTCCCACCAGGTTCCGACGAGCATGACGGTGCCGGCCCAGGCCAGGCCCAACATCCAGCCGGAGAGCACGTCGCTGACGTAATGGACTCCCAGGTAGATCCGCGAGAACCCGATCAGGAACGCCGAGCCGATCGCGACCGTCCACACGACCACCCGCCCGGTCCACCGCATGATCAGCCACCGCGTCAGCATCCACGCGGAGATCACCATGATCGCGGCGGTGCCGGTGGCGTGCCCGGACGGAAACGAATACCCGTCCGCGTCGACGAGGGCGAAGGGAAAGGGCGGCCGTGGCCGACCCACCAGGGCCTTGGCGGTGAAGAGGACCAGCGGAACCACACCGCCGCCGACCAGCGCGAGCACCACGGGCCGCCACGACCTGCTCCGATAACCAGCGGCAACGGAGATCGGGAACGCGATCGCCGTCAGGAAAAGGGGTCCGCCCGCCATGGTGATCGCCCGCAACGCGGCGGTCAGCCACAATTCACGGTGGGCTGCGAGCCAACGAGTCACCGGCTGGTCGATTCCGGCGATGCCGTCGCCCTCGAGCACGTCCTCGAGAATCTCGCTGAAGCCGACCGCAAGCGCGACGACCACGGCCAGCCCGAGCAGCAATGCGGCACCGGCGACCTCGCTCTCCGACCACCGACGGGCCAGCGACCACCCTCGGTCGCTGATCCGGTCACGGGCCCGGGTCAGCGTTTTGGACACCTTCACCCAGAGCGTCCGGAACGGGGGTCCGCGTCGGGCGACCCGAACCGCCACCCACGCAAGCAGCACGAGCAGAACCACGATGCCGGCGCCGACCAGGCCGAACCCGCCAGCACCGGGGCCATACTGCTGGTCCATGCAGCGCGGCCCGGGGTCTAGAACAACAGGTAGCGGTAGGCGGGCGAACCCGGCTCGAGGCGTTCGACGTGCAGCTCCGTCGCCCGCATCCGCGCGAGCAGGCCGTCCAGGTCGGCTGACGAGGCCAGCTGGATGCCCACCAGCGCCTCGCCGGTCTCGCGGTTGTTGCGCTTGATGTACTCGAACAGCGTGATGTCGTCGTCGGGGCCCAGCACCTCGTCCAGGAACCGGCGCAGCGCGCCCGGCTCCTGCGGGAAGTCCACCAGGAAGTAGTGCTTGAGGCCGAGGTGGACCAGCGACCGCTCGAGCACCTCGCCGTAGCGTGAGACGTCGTTGTTGCCGCCGGAGATGAGGCACACCACGCTCGAGCCCGGTTCGACGTCCGCCTCCAGCAGTCCCGCGACCGAGAGCGCGCCCGCGGGCTCGGCGATGATGCCCTCGTTCTGATACAGGTCCAACATCGCGGTGCACACCGCGCCCTCGTCGATCGTGGTGATCGACACCATGTCACCGGCGGCCGCCAGCGCGGCGTAGGTCAGCGTCCCCGCGCGGCGCACCGCGGCGCCGTCGACGAACTGGTCGACGTGATCCAGCGTCACCGGCTCGCCGGCGGCCAGCGCCGCCATCATCGCGGCGGCCCCGGCCGGCTCGACGCCCAGCACCGACGTGTTCGTCGTCCGCTCCGCCAGGTACGTGGTGATGCCTGCGATGCAACCGCCACCGCCGACGGGAACCACGACCAGGTTCGGCTCCTCGTCGAGCTGCTCGAGCAGCTCGACGGCGATGGTGCCCTGACCGGCGATGGTGCGCAGGTCGTCGTACGGGGGCACCAGCGTGGCGCCGGTGCGTTCGACGTCGGCCAACGCGGCCTCGGCGGCCAGGTCGTACGTCGTTCCGCCGACGATCAGTTCGATGAACTCCCCGCCGTGGTAGCGGATCCGGTCGCGCTTCTGCTGCGGCGTCTTGGCGGGCACGTAGACGCGCCCGTGTACCCCCAGCGTCCGGCACGCGTAGGCGAAGCCCTGCGCGTGGTTGCCGGCCGACGAGCACACGACCCCCGCGGCCAGCTCCTCGTCGGACAGCTGCACCAGCAGGTTGTAGGCCCCGCGCAGCTTGTAGGAGCGCACCACCTGCAGGTCTTCCCGCTTGAGGTAGACCTGCGCGCCGGTGATCGCCGACAACCGGTCGCTGTATTGCAGCGGGGTCGGCGTGACCACCGCGGCGATCCGCTTCGCCGCGGTGTCGATGTCAGACCCGCAAACGTACGGCACGTGCGGGTGCTGGCTCAGTTCGGCGGACACTGGTCAATGGTGCCATGCCAGCCGGTCAACACAGGAATTCAGCCGACGGGGGTGAGCACGAACACCGGGATCTGGCGGTCGGTTTTCTTCTGATATTCGGCGTAGTCGGGCCAGGCCTCGACGGCGCGCTCCCACCAAACCGCCTTCTCGTCGCCGAACACCTCACGCGCGTCGTACTCGCGGGTGGTGCCGCCGTCCTGCAACTCGACCCGGGGGTTCTTGACGACGTTGTGGTACCAGACGGGGTGCTTGGGGGCGCCGCCCAGCGACGCGACGATCGCGTACTCGCCGTCGTGCTCGACCCGCATCAGCGGGGTCTTCCGAAGCTTGCCCGTCTTCGCCCCGACCGTGGTCAGCACGATGATGGGCTTGCCCTTCATGTCGGTGGCCTCGGTCCCGCCGGACTGCTCGTATTTCTCGGCCTGTTCGCGGGACCAATCCCATGGGCTCGGCGCGTATTCCCCAGAAAGTGGCATGCCCCAACTCTAGGCCGGGGAAGTCGAGGGCGCCGGGCCCGTCAGGTAGCGGGCGAGCACCGGGCGTACCCATTCGGTCAGCGCCGCGTCGTCCAGCTCGGCCAGGGCCGGCACCCCGACGACGTAGCGCGCCATCGCGATTCCGAGCACCTGTGAGCCCACCAGCGCGGCCCGCTCGGCGGCGCGGTCGGGGGTGACGCTGGCCAGCGCCGGGGCGACCTGCTCGACGAACACGGCCAGCAGGGTGTCGGCGGCCGTGCGATTGGTGGCGGCCGCGCGCAGCAGCGGCAGGAAGGAGCCGTGCGGGTCCCAAACCTGGACGAACAGGGGAACCAGCACGTCCGCGAGGCGCTCGGGCGCGACACCGGACAGGTCGGGAAACTTGACCTCGAGCCGCGACACGGCGGCGAACAGATCGGCCTTGCTGCCGAAGTAGTGCATGACCAGCGCGGGGTCCACGCCGGCCTCCGACGCGATCGAGCGGATGGTGGTGCGCTCGAAGCCGTGCGTGGAGAACTGGGCGCGCGCGGCGCGCAGGATGGTTTCGCGGGTGACCTTCCCGTCGCGCGTCTTCGCGGGCATGGTCCCGATTGTATTCAACAACTGTTGACACAGCCAGCATCCCGGGCCTACCGTTGAGTTCAACAACTGTTGAACTCAACTCCGGGGAGGTCCTACTCATGACCGTGTCCGTCATCCAGATCGGGCTCGATCCCGACGTGGTCGACTGCTCGTCGCCGGATTTCGCGCAGTTCGCGGGCCTCTCGAGGGAAGTGTTGCGGACGGCCAACGACGACAACGTCGCGGCGTTGCGTGCCGCCGGCTACGAGGTCGACAACTGTCTGATCGACTTCGGCACGGCCGGCGCCGACAAGGCCCGCCGGTGGCTTCAGGCCAAGCGCTACGACGCGGTGTTGATCGGGGCCGGGATCCGGTTGGTAGCCGACAACACGCTGCTGTTCGAGTCGATCGTCAACGCCGCGCACGCGACCCAACCCGGCTGCCGATTCGTCTTCAACCGCGCAGCGCAGTCCACGCCCGGCGACATCCGCCGCTGGTACCCGCAGCCCGAGGGGGCGGCGCGATGACGACCCACGAAGTCGACGTCCTGGTGGTGGGCGCCGGCCCCACCGGCCTGACCGCCGCGGGCGACCTGGCCCGCGCCGGGCGGTCGGTCACCGTGCTGGACCGCTGGCCCACGGAGAACCCGGCGAGCCGCGCGTTCGCCACCATGGCGCGCACGCTGGAAGTGCTCGACGCGCGCGGCCTGGCCAACGACCTGTTGGCGCGCGGGCACCGCGCACCGGGCGTGCGACTGTTCGCCGGCGCGCAGATCGACCTGACCCACCTCGACTCCCCCTATCCGTTCGTGTTGATCACCCCGCAGACCAACGTCGATGCGGCGCTGCGTCGCTACGCGGTGGCCGAGGGTGCCGAGATCCGGCGCGGCATCGAGGTGGTCGCGCTCCGCCAGGACTCCGACTCCGTGACCGTCACCGCCCGCCCCAAGGACGACGACGATCCGGCCCACCGGCTGACGTGGCGGGCGCGGTACGTGATCGGCGCCGACGGCGCGCACAGCACCGTGCGGCGGCTGGTGGGCGCCGCATTCCCCGGTAAGACGGTGCTGACGTCGATCGTGCTGGCAGACGTCAGGCTGGCGCACGGGCCCGCCGGTGGCGGCCTCACGGTCGCCGCCCCCGGCGACCTCCTGGCCTTCCTGGCTCCCTACGACCGAGCGGGCGGTTCCTGGTATCGCGCCATGGTCTGGGACCGCGCGCATCAATTACCCGACGGCGAACCGGTCTCCGACGCCGAGATCGTCGACGTGCTCGCCCGCGGCATGGGCACCGACCACGGCGTCGTCGAGGTGGGCTGGAAGTCCCGGTTCCATTGCGACGAAAGGCAAGTCGAGCGGTACCGGCATGGGCGGGTGTTCTTGGCCGGCGACGCCGCGCACGTGCACTCCCCGATGGGCGGTCAGGGCATGAACACCGGCATTCAGGACGCCGCCAACCTGGCCTGGAAGCTCGACGCGGTGCTCGGCGGCGCCGACGAGGCGCTGCTGGACAGCTACCACACCGAACGCCACCCGATCGGCAAGCGCGTGGTGTTGCAGTCCGGACTGATGGCCCGTGCCGCGACTCTCCATCCGCGCGGCGCCCGATGGTTGCGGAACCTGTTGGCGCCCAGGCTGCTTCGGATTCCGTCGGTTCGGGACAGGGTGGCGGGCAGTTTCGCCGGCACGACGCTGCGCTACGGCCGGCACGGCCTGGTCGGCACCCGCGCCACCCAGATCCCCCTCGTCGAGGGACGGTTGACCGAATTGCAGCGCACCGGCGGCTTCGTGTTGGTGCGCGAACGCGGTGCCCCACCGGTCGAGGCGCCCGGGATGCTGCAGGCCGAGCGGACCGACCGCGGGCCGGCCGTGCTGGTGCGCCCCGACGGGTACATCGGCTGGGCGGGGCCGTCGGCCCAGGCGCCGGCCCGGATCCCTGGGCCGGCCGCGGTACGCGCGGGGTGATGGCCTATCGCCGCGTGTCGACGAACGGGCGGAGGTGGACGCGCGTTTGGTGGTCGGGCGCCCCGGGTTCGCCGTCGGCGTGCTTGCCGCGGGTGTAGTCGCCCTGCCACGGCACCTTTTCGCCCAGTTCGGTGTTGGTCGCCGCCTGCGCCTGCCCCAGCTCGTTGCGTGAACGCAGGAAGAACTCGTGTTTACGGCGCACTTCCTCGTCGGAGTCGATCGGCCTGATTTCCGGCGCGAACTCCTCCAGCTCGGCCCGGCGCTGCGGGACGATCATGCAGATCGGCTCGTCGACCTCGAACCGCACCGGCATCATCTTGCGGGTCATCTGCCAGCTCATGCTGAAACTCGATGTGGCCCAGTCGGTCTCGACGATGCCCTCCAACGGTGACACCGCGTCCTTCGGATAGTTCGCCGGCCCGCGGACCAACAGGTTGTAACCGGGCGGGGTGCGGAACAGCATCGGCAGGTGCCAGGTCAGGATGCCGTGACCGAAGTGGCTGAACGGCAACAGCTGACCCGGGTCGCGCCGGTCGGGCGCGATGATGACCCCCATGCTGTCGTCGCCGCCCATCCAGGTCGCGGTGAATGCGCACGGGTTGCGCAGCTCCCAGCCACTCTGGTTCGCGATCAGGATCGGTAGGCACCGGTTAGGCCAACCATTGCGTAGGTGCGACATCCACGGCCGGCTGATGGGCGCGGGCGCGATTGGCGGCGCGTTGTCCGCGGTGGTGAACGCGATCAGCGGGCGCGCGGGCCCTCCGGACTTGTCGCTCATCGACTCCCCTCGATTCGCCGGTTGCGCAGACCTTCCCAAACCATTACCCAGTGTGCCCTGCGAGGGCGGCCTCGAGCGTGTGAGCCGGCAGGTCCGACCACGGCCGCGGGTCGTCGGGCTGCGCGGACGGATCGGCGAGCGGGCGATGCCACCAGCCGATGTCCCGCCACGCTCCGTTCTTGAAGCCCACACGATTGAAGAGGCCGACGCGACGGAAGCCCACCGCCTCATGCAGGCCGACACTTGCCGGGTTGGGCAGCACGATGGCGGAGTAGGCGTTGACGTACCCCTGAGCGGCAAGCACATTGAACAAAGCTGCGTACAGTCGGCGGCCGTTGCCCTTCCGTTGCAGTGACGCGTCGAGGTAAACGGATACGTCGACCGACCAGCGGTAGGCGGCCCGCTCGCCGTGCGGACTTGCGTAGGCATAGCCCCTGACGGCGTCGGCATGGGCGATGACCAGCCAGGGCAGGTCGGTCAGCGTGGCCTTGATCCTCGACCGCATCTCTTCGGCCGTCGGCGGCACCGCTTCGAAGGAGATCGCGGAGTCGCGCACATACGGCGCATAAATGTCGGAGATCGCGTCCGCATCCTCCGGCGTTGCCATTCGGATCATGTGAAGAGCTTGCCCGTCACCTTCTCGGCGAACCGGCGGTGGGGCTTCGGCGCCGCGCAGCCAGCCGCCATTTGTTCGCCAACCAACCTAGTTGTTGCTTGGTGGTGGCTGCGGCTGAAAGGGTTGGTACCACCACCAGTCGGCGCGCTCGCCGGTGGGCCCGGACCACGGCGGTACGGCGGGCGGGGCACGGTCGGGCGCACGGGCGAGCGATCCCGCACTCAGCGGTCGGCCCGAGCTGTCGGCGACGACGAGGTCGTCGGCGGGTCCGGTGATCGTGATGACGCCCCGGTGGTGCAACCGGTGGTGATAGGGGCAGACCAGCACCAGATTGGCCAGCTCCGTTGGGCCGCCGTCTTCCCAGTGCCGGATGTGGTGTGCGTGCAGACCGCGCGTGGCGCCACAGCCGGGAACCGCGCAGGTGGGGTGGCGATGCTCGAGTGCGCGGCGAAGCCGCCGGTTGATTTGGCGGGTCGCCCGCCCGGCGCCGATGACCTCACCGTCCCGTTCGAACCAAACCTCGCAGGTGGCGTCGCACGTCACGTATCGGCGTTCGGCGTCGGTGAGCAGCGGACCCATGTGCAGCGCGGCGGCGCGCTGCTCGACATCGACGTGCACCACCACCGTGGTGTGCTGCCCGTGCGGACGGCGGGCCGCCTCGGCATCCCATCCGGCCTCGACCAGCCGCATGAACGCCTCGACGGTGCCAGGCAGGGGCGGCGCGCTGTCTGACGCACCCTCGGCGCGGTCGTGTTTCCATTCGGCGATCAGCGCGTCACGATGAGACGCCAGCGCCGCGTCGAACTTCGCCGCGTCCAGGTGGGGAAGTCTGATCCGCCAGCAAGTGAACTCGTCGCAGGCGGTCTTGGTGATCGAGCGCTGCTCGTGCGGCCGGGCGTCGGGTTCCGGTCGCGGTTCCAGCTTGACCGCGGTGCGCAGCTGGTTGACCGTGGCGACCCGGGCTAACTCCGCGTAGTGCTCGTCGGATCCATCGCCCGCCCGGGCCGCGATGACGCCGACCTGATCCAGCGACAGCCGGCCCTCCCGCATGCTCTGCGCACAGCGTGGGAACTCCTCGACCCGGCGCGCGACGGTGGCGATCGTGTGCGCGGTGGTCGAGGACAAACCCAGCTTCCAGGCCACCAACGCCGGCACCGAGCGCGCGCCGGTCATGGCGCACAGCCCATCACGCTCGATCTCCGCGACGATCTCGACGATGCGGCCGTCGATCGCGTTGCGCTGACCGGCCAGCTCCGCCAGCTCGTCGAACAACACCTCAAGACGGTCAACAGGTTTCACCTCCGCGGGAGGCGAGGCGATCGAAGACATGGCTTCATCATCGCAGGGGGGTACGACAAATCTCGGCGTCAATTGGTGCGGTCGGCCCAACCCGGTGGAAGCTGGTCGGGGGCCACGTCGATCACCGATTCGTCGTCGGCACCGACACGCTCGAACAGGGTGATGTATGCGAATTCGGGCACGGTGAATATCGGGTAAGTCGGTCCCTCATCACGGTAGGCGCGCATCTGGTCGAGGTGCTCGTTCTGGAAACACACCGTGCGCTCGCCGTGCTCGCGGATCCACTGGGGGAAGAAGATCACGCCATGGATTCGCCGCTTGCCGGGCATGACGTTGACTGCCACCGACGTGCCCGTGGGCTCGGTCCAGGAGACCTTGTAGCTGTCGTCGTCGAGCTGCACCAGGTCGACGTCCTGACCCTTGACCCACCGTCCGCCGACATGGCCGGAATGGATTCGATAGTCGATGGTGCGGTCGTTCTTGACATACATCTCGTAGCGCCAGCCGTTGGCGTAGGTGTAAATGAACCGGCATCCCACGATCCCCGACAAGTCCTGCGGCGGAATGGGATTGTCGACGGTGGTCATAATCGGCTCCCGACTCCGTCGGCGCTCAGTAGCATCACGTAGTCGAAGGTACGGGTTAGGGGCGTCGCGGAATGCACTGGATGGGCGCGTGGTGGCGTCAGCCCGACCACTACGACTGGTTCTCCGACTACCTCGGCGCGCGCGGATTGCAGCCATTCATCCGCTACCTGATGGTCGGCATCATGTCCATCCTGATCGCGGCGACGTTGCTGATGCTGAACAGCCCGTCGGGTATGCAGACGCCGGTGCGGGGCGGCCTGGCGGTGGCGTTCATCGCCTGCCTGGCGGGCATGGCGCTGGTGTGGGCGCGACGGTGGCCCTCGCGCGTTGAATCACAAGTGTTTTCGGTGGTGGGCACGATCGGTATCGCCGCCGTGTGCGTGACCGAGGCCGACCCGCGCAGCGGGATGCTGAGTTGCGCGGCATTCGGCGGCCTCGCGGGCTATGTCGCGTTTTGTCACTCCGCCCGCCTGCTGGTCTTCACGCTCGGCACCGCCCTGGGTGCGGCCGCGGCGTGCGCCGTGCGTATCGCTACGTCCGGTGACGCATCGATGGCGGCGGCCAACTTTCTGTTGCTCGGCGCGGGGATCCTGGCGGTGCCGTTCTGCGGGCAGGTACTGGTGCACTGGCTTTCGGTGGATGCTCTGAAATCCTCGACCGATCCGCTCACCGGCTTGCGTAACCGCAGGGGGTTCTACCGATCGGCCGCGAAACTGGTAGCCGCCGACGGGCGCACCTCGTGCCTCAGTGTGCTGATGGCCGATCTCGACAATTTCAAGCGGATCAACGACACGCACGGCCACGCGACCGGGGATCGCATCCTGGTGTCCGTCGCCGACAACCTGCGGCGGATCGGCAACGACAGCACGGTCATCGCGCGGGTGGGCGGGGAGGAATTCCTGGTCGCCGAGATGGCCGGCACTTCCGAAGCCCTCAAGACCGCCGAAGCGATGCGGCTGGCGATCGCCGCGACACCCTGGGGTGTCACGGCCAGCCTGGGTGTCAGCAGCATCCAACTGCGGGCACCAAGCGAAAGCACCGAACGGCAGGTGATCGAGCGCCTGGTCCACGCGGCCGACCTGGCGATGTACGAGGCGAAACGCGCGGGCGGCAACCAGGTTCGCCATGCCGACATGCCGGTCCCGCCCACGCGCTGAGGCGCAATGGCACTCTCCGCAGAAAGCCCGCCTAGCGCGCCCCGGCCAGCCCCGCGATGGTGTTCACGCGCCGGACGGCCGTGGCTATCTCGTCGGCGAACTCGCGGCGCCGCTGGGCGATGTCGACGTCGGAGAACCCGTCCACCAGCTCGCGATGCCGGGCCAGCCGCAGCGCGGTCTTGAACAACTCCATCGACCTCGACTCGGCGCTGGCGATCCTGCGTTGCAGCTCCCACTGCTTGCCCACCTCGAGGCAGTCGGCGAGAAAGGCCTTCTCGTCGAACGATTCGTCGTCGAAGGCGGCCAGCCGGTCGGCGACGATGTGGTAGGCGTCCAGGAACGGCCGCAGCACCAGGTGCGCCAGCAGCAGGTCGGCCTTCTCCAGCAGACCACGCACGTCGGCCGCGTTGGCCGCCTTGCTGGTGTCCTCCACCCGCCCGATCAGACGCACCTCGTCGGCGAGCTCCTTCTCGAATTGCGCGCGCGCCGAGAACAGGAACTCGAACTTCAGCAGCTCGCGCAGCCGCAGCGCCTCGTCGCGCACCGTCGTCGGCTCCACCAAGCCGTCCACCGAACCCTCGGCGTCCTCGATGGCGGCCAGCAGTGCGGTCTCGGCGATAGCACGGTCGACCACGATGTGGATGGCCGTGTTGCGGTAGAACGCGGCCACCAGGTGCTGCTCGGCCCCGATGCCCCAGACGGGTTCGGTGCCGGCGTCATACACGCTGACGACGCCCGAGGCGACCATTTGATGCAGCGCCCAGCGGATGGTCGAGCGGTTCGTCAGGTCGGCGGCGCCGGCCACGCACCAGTTCCGCGCGGCGATGTAACTGGCGAGCGGTCGCACGGTGGCCAGCACCTCGCTGATGGACAGCGACCGGTCCGCACCCAGCAGCGCGAGGCTCACCACCGCGGTCGGCGTGACCGGGGTGGCGCGGTTGATCCGGTGCTCGACGTCGAGCGCGATGCGTTCGATCTCGGTGCCCGTCCCGGACTCCTCGGCGCGCAGCTCCTCGAGGCGCTTGCGCAGCGGCAGCGGTTCGCCGAAGTCCAGGTAGGCGCGCCCGAGCCGCTCCCCCTGCTGGCGCGCCAGCCGGATCAGGAAGCGAAAGTCCTCGGGCCGCTTCGTGGCGCCGTAGGCCTCGGTGGTCATCGCCTCCACCTCGTGCAGCTGGTCGTACACGATCGAGGTAGGCACCAAATAGACTTCGGGACCGTCGATTTCGTCGACGGCGTCGCTGATGTAGCGCAGGATGCCGTACACGGGGGGCCGCAGCTTGCCGGTTCGCGTGCGGCCGCCTTCGATGGACCAGGTGAGGTTGGCGTGGTTCTGCACCAGCTGCGCGGCGTAGGCGCGTAACACGAAGCGGTACACCGGAATGTCTTTGGTCTGGCGCCGGATGAAAATCGTGCCCGTCCGCTTGGCCCACGCGCCCATCGGAAAGAAATTCAGGTTCGCGCCACCGAAGGTGAGCGCCGGGGAAAGCCGGTTGGCCTGGATCACCTCCGGCAGCAGCAGGCCGTCCAGATAGGAGCGATGCGAAAAGGCAAACGCCAGAGTCGCTTTGCGGTCCAGCTTGCGCAGCTGCGCGATCTGGTCCTCGTCGACCAGGACGTCGTAGGCGCGCATCAGCCAGCGACTGAAGCTGCGCCACGCCCGGACCGCCCGCTCGTCCAGCGACGGCGCCATCTCCCTTAGGTAGCCGGCGGCCTCGGCGCGCACGCTGGCCAGATTGCGCCCGAGCTCGTCGGCCAGGCCGCCCAGCCGCTCGTCATACCACGGGGCCGCAAGCAGCTGGACGACCTCCGCAGGGTCCGTCGTCAGCGGTGTCGTCGCCTCCTCCACGACGCCGGTGCGCTGCAGCAACTTTCGCACGCCGACCCGACCGAACTCGCGGGCCGTAGTCCCCGGGCCCCCGCTCATGCCGGCTGCACCGTCGCCGCCGACGGCTCGTGCACGTCCGGGTGGAGTTCGGGCGCGTAGAGTTCCTCGATCTGGCTCGCGTACTTCGCCATGATCGGCTTGCGCTTGAGCTTCATGGTCAGCGTGATCTCGTCTCCCCCGGGCTCCCAGAGTGACGGCAGTATTCGGAAGCGCTTGATCTGTTCCACGCGTGACAGCTTCGCGTTGCCCTCGGCCACACCCGCGGCGATGCGGGCGACGACCTCCGGATGGGCCGCCAGCGCCGCGGGCGACGCGTCGCCCAGGCCGTGCTGCGCCGCGTAGGGGCCGACCGATTCGGCGTCGAACACCATGAGCGCGGCGTTGTAGGGCCGTCCGTCACCGATCGTGATCATCACGCCGACCATCGGGCACGCGGCCAGCACGGTGTTCTCAATGTTGGCCGGCGACATGTTCTTTCCGGCGGCGTTGATGATCAACTCCTTCTTGCGGTCGATGATCCTCAGGTAGCCCTCGTCGTCGACCTCGATGATGTCACCGGTGTGCAGCCAGCCGTCGGCGTCGACGGCCTCCGCGGTCTTGGCGGGTTCCTTGCGGTAGCCCTTCATCACCAGCGGGCCACGCACCAGGAACTCGCCGTCGTCGGCGACCTTGCCCTCCAGCCCGGGCAGCAGCTTGCCGACGGTGCCCAACCGCGCGTCGCGAGGGTGGCTGACGCTGGCGACGCAGCTCAGCTCCGACATCCCCCACACCTCGGCGATCGGGATGCCGATGCCGAGGAAGAACGCCAGGGTCTCCCTGGGGATGGGGGCCGCGCCGGACACCGCCCAGCGGAGTTCGCCGAAGCCGAGCCGCTCGCGCAGCTTCGACAGCACCAGCTCGTCGGCCTGGGCCCATTCGGCGGCCAGCTCGTCCGACATCGGCTCGCCGGCCACCAGGGCGGCGGCCCGCTTGCCGGCCACCGACATCGCCCACTGCAGCGCCTGCCGCTTGACCTCGTCGGTCTCGCTGGCGACGGCGAATTCGATTCCGGCCTTGAGCTTTTCCCACACCCGCGGCACGCCGCCCCACACCGTGGGCCGCACGTCGGGCAGCGCGGCGGCGATGGCACGGACGTCCGAGACCACGGTGACCTGGGCGCCGAAGACCTCCAGGCCGTACAGGCCCATCACCCGGTCGGCGATGTGCGCTGTCGGCAGGTACGACGTGACGCGGTCACCGAACTGGGACGGCAGGACGGCGTTGAGGGCGTACGCCTCGAAAAGCAGGTTGGCGTGCGTCATCTCGACGCCCTTGGGGTTGCCGGTGGTTCCGGAGGTGTAGATCAGCGTGACGACGTCGTCCGGCCGCACCGCCCGCCAGGTCGCCTCGAAGTCGAAGCCCTCCCGCGCGGCGGCGTAGACGTCGTCGACCGACATGGTGCCCGGTGGCGAGCCGTCGATGCAGACGATGTGCTCGATCGGTGCGCCGCTGGCGCGGATGCGGTCCACGTACTGCTCCTCGCAGATCGCGACCCGGGTTCCCGCGTTCTCGAACAGGTAGGTCAGCTGTTCGGCGGGCAGCGTGTTGTAGACGGAAAACGAAGTGGCGCCCAGGTGTTGGGCGCCGATCTCGAACGGGTAGAACTCGATGCGGTTGGCCATCATCAGCGAGACCGTGTCGCCGGGCCCGACGCCCAAGCCGGCCAAGCCGGCGGCCACCTTGCGCACCTGCGCCGCGAGCTCGCGCCACGTCATGGTCTGGGTGTTGCCCGGGGTGCGCAGCGCGACGGCGTCCGGATCGATCGACGCGTTGCGCTGGAACGCCTCGCATAGGGTGATGGGACGCTCGGTCATAGGTGTCCTCTCAGCTGTGCCTTCGTGAGCGTACGTCCGCGATCGGAGACGCGGAATGGATCACGCCGGATCCGGGCGCCAGAGCTGCACCGTGCTCGAAATGCCGGCCGGCAACTCCAGCAGTTCGATGGGTGTGCCGTCGGGGTCGTAGATGAAGAACATCCGCACCCCGCCGATGTCGACGGGCGGCTCGGCCCGCACGCCGGGGTGCTCGCGCCGCACCGCGTCGTAGGTGGCATCCAGGTCGTCGACCCGGAACGAGATGTTGGTGTAGCCCAGGTGCGGTCCGCTCGGGCAGTCGGGGACGGCGCCCAACGACAGCAGTTCGACCATCGCGGAGCCGACCAGCCCGCCGACCATGCGGCCCCGTTGCGCGGCCCCGCCGGTCACCGAGTCCAGTCCCGCACCGTCGAGCTCGACGTCGAAGACGACGTCCATGCCCAGCACCGCGGTGTAGAACGCGCGCGACGCCTCGATGTCCGAGACGCCGATGCAGACGTGGGAGAAGTTGCGCACGGCGATGGGCTGGGTCATAAAGCTCCTTTGCTCAGGCGGGCAGCGCGGTGTGAATCCCGCACGTGCACGCGTCGATTGAGGGACACGTGCAGCGCATCCCCCATTCGATCACGGCACGGGCCCTGGCCAGCGCCTCCATCTGGGCATCGATTTCGGCCAGCTTGGATTCGGCCAGCGCCCGGCTGACGGGCCGCCCCGGCGCGTCGTCGGCGAACAGCAGCTGGATCTCCTCCAGTGCGAAGCCGGCCGACTTGCAGAGCCGGATCACCTCGAGCCGGGCCAGCACCGAATCGTCGTAGCGGCGCTGTCCGCCCAGCCGGCCCGGCGGGGGCACCAGCCCGATCTGTTCGTAGTAGCGCAGGGTGGTCGCCGCGACGCCGGCTTGGCGCGCCACCTCACCGATCGTGAGCCGAGCACTCATCGGGCCTCCTCGACGCTTGACTTAGAGCCAACTCTAAGTCGTTGACTGGGGGCATGCACACACAATCACTCGACGGACTGGGCGCGGCGCGCTACGCGCTGCTCCGATCGTTTCGCCCCGACGGCACCCCGGTCGACACCCCGATCTGGTTCGGGCTGGACGGCGGCGCGCTGCTGTTCCGCACCAAGCGCGGGCCGAAGACCAACCGGTTGGCCGCGCGCGGCAACGTCGAACTCACCGCGTGCGACCATCGGGGCCGGGTCCGCCCGGGCGCGACGACGGTCGCGGGCCGCGCCACCATCCTCTCGGGGCCCGACGCCGAGCGGGCGAATCGCCTCCTGCACCGCCGCTACGGCTGGCAGTGGAACATCGTGCCGCTGATCAAGGTCCCGGGCGTCACGAACGTGCACCAAGATTTGTGCGTGCGCGAGAAGCTGCGCCGCGCGCGCGACCGCGGCGTGTGGGCCGACAGCGTCATCGTCCGGGTGGCGGTGCCATGACGCGCGACCCGGTTCGCTCCCCCACCCTGCGCCAATGCTGTGCCGCCGCAACCGGGTTGGTCTGGGGCGCCGTGCGCCCCAAGCGGCCCGACGACCGCTTCCTCCGCGGTGTCACCGACGCGGGCCTGCCCGAGCCCCGGCGCACCGTCACCGTGATCGCGCTGCCCCAGGTGCCGCGCTCGGTGCCCACCGCGGCGATCGTCGAGGGCACTTTCGCGCCCACCCGCGTCGACAACTCGATGACGTCGTTCGTCGTCACCCACCCGGACGCCACCTTCATCGTCGATCCGGCCGTGTGCCGCGACGTCGAGCGCCGCGCGATCGCCCAACTACCCGCGGTGCTTCGCGTCGCGGTCCGTCCGCCCGCCGACACGGTTCCCACGATCACGGCCCTGACCCGGCTGCCCGAGACGCCGGCGTTGGACTTCGCCCTGCCGACTCACGCGCACTGGGACCACGTGTCGGGTCTGCTGGACCTGCCGGATCTGCCGGTTCATCTGCACCGCACCGAACGGGACTGGATCGATTCGGGTCCGGTGGCGCCGGTCGGCGGCGTTCGCGATTCGCTGCGCGGCCGGCCCACCGTCGACTACGAGCTCGACGGGCCGCCGGTGCTGACCTTCACCCGGAGCCACGACCTGTTCGGTGACGGCTCCGTCCTCTTGGTCGACCTGCCCGGACACACTCCCGGCAGCGTCGGAGTGCTCGCCCACACGGCGCGCGGGTGGGTCTTGATCGCCGGCGACGCGGCCTGGCATTGGTTGCAGATTGAGAAGGTGCGCCAAAAGTCGAGTTACCCGGGTGTTTTGGTGGACGAGGACCGCGAGGAAGCCTTCCGGACCCTGCAGCGACTGCACCTGGCCCGGCACTCGGTGACGATCATCCCCACCCACGACCACGAGGCGGCGCTGGGGTTGTCCGCGTAGCCCCCCGCACAATGGGGCGCGACGGTGTGACCGGCGGCGGTCCACAGATTCCCCACACTCGGATGACCCCCGCGATGTTACGGTGGTCTTCGGGTTATGCACTCTCGCTTCTACTTTGAGGTAGCGATCGTGAGTTATCTCGTCCGGGTAGGCCCAGTCCTGCAACCGGTGAAGGGCGACGCGCAGTTGGCTGACCAAGTCGCCCATAACAGAATTCGCCACGATCGCTACCTCAAAGTAGAAGCGAGAGTGCATAACCCGAAGACCACCGTAACATCGCGGGGGTCATCCGAGTG
>NZ_LZJJ01000215.1:0-22826 GCF_001667625.1 Mycobacterium sp. E1715 | reverse complement strand
CGAACAAGACGAACGGCTCGTGAAACGTCGAGTCGATGTCGTATGGGCCGGCCCAGCCGCGGTGCACCAGGGGGTCGGCGCCCACGACGTGGTCGTACGCCAGGATATGGCTGAATCCGAGTTCCTGTACGCCCTCGCCGTATGCACGCACGACCGCCGGGTCGCCGCCAAGCTCGGTTTGCGGGAACACCACTCCGATGCGCACTCGCGGTGCAACCGAGCCGCCGGGGGATTGCTTCCCGCGCAATGGAAAAAGTTTGAGGGACGGTGCCGTCTTCGCGCCTCTCGGCAAGTGGTCGCTCGAAGCGACGGTTCTCAAAGTGGTACCCGGGGGAATGTACGACACCGCCGGGCATCACAACCACGACCGCCGCCCGAATATTTCACCGACGCCCGATGATGGACGCGTGACGACAAAAAAGATTGGACATGCGCTGCGGATCGGCCGCTTCGAGCGGACTTTCGAAGCCGAGCTGACCGCGCGGTACGAGATCCCCAAGCTTCCCGACGGTCCGGGGCGCGCCGACTTCTTCGCCGAACATGCGGCCGACGTTCGCATCGTGATCACATCGGGCACGGCCGGTGTCGACGGCGACACCATCGCCGCGCTGCCCAACCTCGAGGTGATCGTCAACAACGGCGCCGGCGTGGACCTGATCGATCTGCCCGCGGCGCGGCGCCGCGGCATCGGCGTCAGCAACACGCCCGACGTCCTTTCGGACACGGTGGCCGACACCGCGCTGGGCCTGATCCTGATGACCCTGCGCCGTTTCGGCGCCGCCGACCGCTACGTGCGGGCGGGCCGCTGGCTGCGCGACGGCCCGTTCCCATACGCCCGGGACCTCAGCGGCCTGCAGGTTGGCATCCTGGGTCTGGGTCGCATCGGTTCGGCGATCGCGACCAGGCTGCTCGGATTCGACTGTGCCGTCGCGTATCACAACCGCCACCGCATCGACGGATCGCCGTACCGCTACGCCCCGTCGCCGGGGGAGCTGGCCGAGTCGGTCGACGTCCTCGTCGTGGCCACGACGGGCGATCCGCACACGCGCCACCTGGTCGACCGCTCCGTCCTCGAGGCCCTGGGCCCCGAGGGTTATCTCGTCAACATCGCCCGCGGCAGCGTCGTCGACCAGGACGCGCTGGTGGAGTTGCTGGTCGGCGGCGGCCTCGCCGGGGCCGGGCTGGATGTCTTCGTCGACGAACCCCATGTGCCGCCCGAGTTGTTCGAGCTCGACAACGTGGTCCTGTTTCCGCACATCGGCAGTGCCACCGCCCGGACCCGCAGGGCAATGGCGATGCTCGCCATCCGGAACCTGGAGAGCTACCTGGGCACCGGTGAGCTGGTGACGCCGGTGCTGCGACCGCGGAGGTGACGGCCGCGGCGGGCGCTGTCAGATCCCTCACACCGGATGGTCCATCCGGCAAATAACGGGTATCAGGCCATCCACCATGAGTGATACCACCCAGCGTCAGCTCGGGCAGACCGACAGCCCGATCGAGGACGAGCTCGAGGACGCGTTCAGCAGGATGCTGAGCGAGGGCACCCAGCGCCTGCACCGCACCTGGCGCGGCGTGCTGGTGACCGGCTTCTTCGGTGGTACCGAGGTGGGGATCGGGGTGCTTGCCTACCTGTCGGTGCTGGACGCCACCCACCGCCCGCTGCTGGCCGGGCTGGCGTTCTCGATCGGCTTCCTGGCCCTGCTGCTCGGCCGCAGCGAGCTGTTCACCGAGGGCTTCATCATTCCCGTCGTGACGGTGGCCGCCAAGCGCGCCAGCCTGCCGCAGCTGGCCAAGCTGTGGGGCGGCACCATGTTCGCCAACCTGGTCGGCGGCTGGGTGATCATGTGGCTGATCATGACCGGCTTCCCGGAGCTGCACGCGCAGACCATCGAGTCCGGCACCCACTTCGCCACCGCGCCACTATCCGCCCAGAGCATGGTGCTGGCGATCCTCGGCGGCATGGTCATCACGCTGATGACCCGGATGCAACACGGCACCGACTCGGTGCCCGCCAAGATCGCCGCAGCGGTGGCCGCCGCGTTCCTGCTCGCCGGGCTGAGGTTGTTCCACTCCATCCTGGATTCGCTGCTGATCTTCGGCGCGCTGGTCACCGGGGCTGCCCCGTTCGGCTATCTGACGTGGCTGGGGTGGTTCGGCTACACCGTGGTCGGCAACATGATCGGCGGGCTACTGTTCGTGACCCTGCTGCGGCTTCTGCGCAGCAAGGACCGGCTCGAAGAGGAACGCGCGGACGCCGAAGGCCGGTGACAGCCGTCAAAGCAGTTGCGGCATAACCTCACTCGCCAACAACTCCAGATGGGCGAGGTCGGTCAAGTCCAGCAGCTGGGTGTAGACACGTCGCACGCCGATCTGCTTCCAGGCGCCCAATTTGTCGACGATCTCCGCGGGGGAGCCGACCAGCGGGCTGTTGGACCGCATTTCGTCGAGGTCGCGACCGATCGCCGCGGCGCGCCGGGTCAGTTCGCGGTTGTTGCGGCCGGCGCAGAGCACGAATGCGCTCGAGTAGACCATCGAGTCACCGGGCCTGCCGGCCGCGGCGACGGCTTGCGCCACCCGCTCGTACTGCTTCTCGGCCACGCCGATCGGCGCGAACGGAACGTTGAACTCGGCCGCGTACTTCGCGGCCAGCCGCGGGGTGCGGTTGGCGCCCAGGCCGCCGACGACGATGGGCGGGTGTGGGGTCTGCGTCGGCTCGGGCAGCGCCGGTGAGCCGCTGATGGTGTAGTACGCGCCGGCGTAGTCGAAGGTTTCGCCGGGCCCCGTGGTCCACAGGCCCGTGATGATGGCCAGCTGTTCGTCGAGCCGGTCGAACCGCTCCCGCAGCGGTGGGAACGGGATGCCGTACGCCTGGTGCTCCTTTTCGAACCAGCCGCTGCCCAGCCCGAATTCGACGCGTCCGCCACTCATGTCGTCCACTTGGGCCACCGCGATCGCCAGCGGGCCGGGGTAGCGGAATGTTGCGGAAGTCACCAGGGTGCCCAGCCGGATGGTCGACGTCTCCCGCGCGATCGCGCCCAGCGTCACCCACGAGTCGGTGGGGCCAGGCAGTCCGTCGCCGCTCATCGCCAGGTAGTGATCGGACCGGAAGAACGCACCGAACCCCAGCTGCTCGGCGGTCTGGGCGACGGCCACCTGGTCGGCGTAGCGGGCGCCCTGCTGCGGCTCGATGAATGCACGAAAGTCCATAGGATCCCTCTGTATCTCGTTGTACGGCAACTCGATTCCGAACCTGTACCCGGCTGTGGCCAAAGCGAGACGGCCGGCGGGTTAGCAGGCCGGCCGCAACTGGGTATGCCTTCTGCATGACTTCACCGCTGCCACCAATCGTTGTCACGCCCGCGCGATTGACCTGCGCCGGCGCCGCCGACGCGGTGACCGCGGCGGAATTGCGCCGCACCCTGCGGCGGTGGCTGCAGGAGGTGACCGAGGCTCCGGCGGAGGTTCACGACGACATCATTCTGGGCGTCAACGAGGCGCTGGCCAACTGTGTGGAGCACGCATACCGTGACCACCGCCCGACGGGAACGATGAAACTGCAGGCAAGCCACGACCGCGCCGCCCAGTCGATCAGCATCTGCGTCAGCGATCGCGGATCCTGGCTCCCGCCCTCGCCGCAACGCCTCAGCGACCCGCGGCGGTCCCGCGGAATCGCGCTGATGCACGCGCTCGCGGATCACTGCACCATCAACGCCCGCCCCACCGGCACGACGGTCTGCCTGGACTACACCACCAGGCCGTAGCCGCCGCTCACACGCCGACGGCGCGCTCCAGGTCCTTCAGCGACGTCTCCAGGTGGCCCAGCAGCCGCTGGAGGTGCGGGACGCTGCGGCGGCAGCCCACGAGACCGAAGTCGAGGTTGTCGGCGTTGTTGGTCACGGTGATGTTGACCGCCTGGCCGTCGAGCGGGATGGACAGCGGGTAGTTGCCGTCCAGCCGGGCGCCCCGCCAGTACTGCGGCTCCGACGGACCGGCCGAGACGTTGGAGATGACGATGTTGAACGGCGGTGACCCCGCCGACAGGTAGCCGGGGATCAGCCCGAAGAACAGGCCGCCGATGTTGAAGGCCGACAGGGCGAGCTGCTGAACCGGGGGCAGCTGCTGGAAGATTTCTTTGGTGTCGCGGATCGACGTGCTGACGATTTCTAGGCGTCGCGCCGGGTCGTCCAGATCCGTCGCCAGGTTGCACAGGAACGTCCCGACCAGGTTGCCTCCGCGGTCGTCGTCGGCCTTGCGGAGGTTGACCGGCACCATCGCGGTCAGCGGGGCGTCGGGCAGCGCGCTCTGCTCCTGCAGGTACGCACGCAGGGCGCCGGAGCACATGGCGAGCACGACGTCGTTGACGGTAACCCCGGCCGCCGATTTAACCGCTTTGATCCGGTCCAGCGACCAGGACTGCGCGGCCACCCGCCGGGCGCCGCCGATCCGGACGTTGAACATGCTGCGCGGCGCCTGGAAGGGCAGCGTCAGCTGTTGTTCGAGCAGGGCGGCCCGGGCCAGCTTCAGCGACGACGGCGCCAAGGCGAGCGCCGACCCCGCGGTCCGGCCCGCCCGCTCCAGCAGGGACTGCCGTTTCTGCCCGCCGCCGCGCTTGCGCGGCCCGAGGCTCCACGGCACGCGCACCGCGTCATCCTCGGGATCGGGGGTGAAGGCGCGCTGCACCAGCCGCATCGCGGACACCCCGTCCATGAGCGAGTGGTGGTACTTCGTGTACACGGCGTAGCGGCCGTCCTGCAGCCCCTCGACGAGGTGGGCCTCCCACATCGGGCGGTGCCGGTCGAGCAGGCTGCCGTGCAGCCGGGAAACCAGCTCGAGCAGGTCACGGACCCGGCCCGGTTCGGGCAGGGCCGAGCGGCGCAGGTGGTAGTCGAGCTCGACGTCCTTGTCGAACGACCACGCGAGGTTGGTCAGTCCGCCGAAGAAGGCCGGGTGCTTGCGGAACGTCGGCTGCACGTCCGTGCACTCGAGCATGGCCTGATAGGACTCGCGCACGAAGTGGGGCCCGGCGTCCTCGGGCGGCTCGAAGAGTTGCAGCGACCCCACGTGCATGGGGTGCTCGCGTGACTCACCGATGAGGAACAGCGCATCCGTCGGAGATATCGGTTCCATGCTTTTGACCCCGTTCCTTTCGCTGCGCCGGGCGCGCGGCACACCCATCTCCTAGTAGCCGCAGCGAGCGTTTGCTAATCGTCTTCGAGCTGCGAATCGGCGCCGTTCGCTGAAGCGCTTGCGCCCGCGACCGTTTGGGTACATGCATGCGAACACTGGCGCTCGAGGAGTCATGATGTCGGCGGGTTTGGGGTGTCCGAAACGGATGGTGTTCGGGCCGTGCGGCGGGGTGCGGCCCGACGGCCAGTGCGAGATGCGCCCCGGTCCGTGCGCGTTCGACGAGGTGGTGGCGTGGTCGGGGCCGCAGTCCACGCCGCGTCTCGCGCACGCGCCGCTGGTGCTCACCGACTTCAGCAGCACCCCGTTCGACCGTGACGACATCGCCGCGACGGCCGCCGCGCTGGCGCAGGGATGCGACGCCGTCCTGGTGGGCGAGCACCAGAACAAGCCCGACTTCCCGCCCACGCTGATGGGGTCTTTGCTCCTCGACGCCGGGGTGACGCCTTGGATCACGCTGTCATGCCGTGACCGCAACCGCGTGGTGCTCGAGCAGGAGTTGCGGGGCCTGCTCGGCATCGGTGTCGAAACGGTGCTGTGCGTGACCGGTGACGGGCGCGGCTACGACGTGCGCCCGGACGTCACGCAGACCTTCGACCTCGACGGCCCCCGGCTTGTTTCGTTGGCCGCCTCCACCGGAGTTGTCGCTGCGGTGCCCGAGACGCCCACCGCCCCGCCGGCGCACGCCCGCCCCGCCCGGTTGGTGGAGAAGCAACGGGCCGGCGCCAGCCTGGCAGTCCTGAACCACGTGCCCTCCGCCGGGCAGGTCGCCGACTTCATGGCCGAGGCGCGGGCGGCTGGTCTGACCATTCCGGTGATCGCGGCGGTGGCCGTGTTCACCGACAGCGCCTCCGCGGCGGTCCTGCAAGGCTTGCCCGGCCTGGAACTCGATCAGGATGTGACGGAGCGGGTGTTGGGCGCGCCGGACCCGGTGGCCGAGGGGATCGAGGCGGCGGTGGCCGAGGCCCGGGCGCTGCTGTCGATCGAAGGCGTCGAGGGCGTCAACGTGTCGGGCCTCGCGTCCGCGTCTGGCCCACGCGCCGGCGCGGAGATCAAGGGCGAGGTGGGTCGTCGGATCAGGGCGGAGGCGCGTCGATGACGGAAGCGATGGAGGCGGAGTTCGACACCGTCGCCGAATGGACGGCCGAGGTGGCCGAAGAGCTGGGCCCGGACTACCACGTGCCGGCCGGCTGTCGCGGCAGCGGCAGTCCGCCCGCCCTGGACTGGCTCATCGACCGCATGGGCCTGACGGCCGGTGACACATTGCTGGACTCCGGCGCAGGCGTCGGCGGGCCCGCCGCGTATGCCGCGCGCTCGCGTCCGGTGCGTCCGGTGCTCGTCGAACCGGAGACCGGTGCCTGCCGCGCGGCGAAGAAGTTGTTCGGATTCCCGGTGGTGTGCGCGGCGGGCGCCGCCCTGCCGGTGACTGACTCGAGCTTCGACGCCGCCTGGTCCCTGGGCGTGTTGTGCACGACGCCGGATCAGCTCGGGCTGCTCGACGAGTTGCGCCGCGTCGTGCGGCCCGGCGGGCCCATCGGGCTGCTGGTTTTCGTCGCGCACTCTGACGCGGCGAACGACACGACCGACGGCAACCACTTCCCGTCGCCCGCTCGCCTGCGTGAGCTGGTGACGCGCGCCGGCCTGCGCGTCGAGCACTCGCTGGGCACGTCGGACCTCCCGGCGATCGCCGACACGTGGAACGAGCGCATCGACGCCGTGGAAAACGCGCTGAGGGACCGCCACGGGCACACGGAGGCCTGGCAGCTGGCCGAACGGCAGAGCTCGAAGATCGGGCGGCTGCTCGGGGACGGGGCGCTGACGGGCGAGCTGTTGGTGCTGCGGCACGCGTGAGAGACCGCCTGGGCCCGGTTACCGCGCCCCTCGGAAGGCGGCGGTGATTTCGGCGACCCTCGGGTCGGCGCGCAGTTCCTCCAGCGTCTCCGGCAGGGGCAACCGCCAGTTCGGGTATTCGTCGATGGTGCCCGGCAGGTTGGGCTGCCGGGGTTCGGCCAGCACGTCGTAGGGCGAGATCAGTTTCAGCCGGCTCGGGGTCGCGGCGAGCAATCGGTGCATCGCGGTGATGATTGCCGGCTCGTCCGCGTCGGAGCCCGAAAGCAGCCCTTCGGACCGCAGCAGTTCCACCCACTCGGCTCGTTCCTTGTCGGCCACCGACTGCTCGCCCGGCACGTCGTCAAGCAGCCCGAGGTCCGCGCGGGCCCGCACGTGTTCACCGCGCAGGAAACCCGCCGCCGTGGGGAGGTCGTGGGTGGACAGGCTGGCGGCCGCCCGCGACGGCCACTGCGCAGGCGGCAGCAGCGGCTCGCCCGGAGCCGACTCGTCACGGGTGAACCACGACACCGCGCAGCCCAGCATCTCGTTGTCGGCCAGCGCCCGGGTCACCTCGGGTTCGACGGTGCCCAGATCCTCGCCGACGATGGCGGCTCCCGCGCGATGCGCCTCCAGCGCCAGGACCGCGAGCATCACGTCGGCGTCGTAGTGCACGTAGGTGCCGCGCTCCGGACCGTCCCCCGGCGGGATCCACCAGAGCCGCCACAACCCTGCGACATGGTCGATCCGCAGCCCGTCGGCATGGGCGAGCACTGCGCGCAGCATGTCCCGCAGCGCGGCGTAGCCGGTGGCGGCGAGGCGGTCCGGCCGCCACGGCGGAAGCCCCCAATCCTGCCCACGCGGCGTGAAGTTGTCCGGCGGCGCGCCGATGCTCACCCCGGTGGCGAGCACGTCGGCCAGCGCCCACGCGTCGGCGCCGTTCGCGTCCACCCCGACCGGTAGGTCGTGCAGCACGCCGAGCGCCATGCCCGCGTCGCGTGCGGCGTCGCGCACGGTCGTCAGCTGCTCGTCGCAGCGTTGCTGCACCCACGCGTGGAAGGCCAGCCGGGGTGCCAGCTCCCGCCGGGCCGCCGCCACGCCGGGCCCGGCGACGTCATGCAGCGGTGCGGGCCAGCGGGTCCACCGGCCGCCGTGCCGCTCGGCCAGCGCGCAATACGTGGCCCAGTCGCGCAGACCGGTGCCGGCGGCCGACTGGTCCAGCGGGTTGGGCCGGCCGTCGGCGCGCCACAACAGTTCCAGCGCCGACCGCTTGGCCGCCCACACCAGGTCGTAGTCGACCCGCTCGGTGGTGGGCGAGACCCGCAACGCGTCGACCTCCGCGCGGGTTTCCGGGTCGGCATGGCGGTAGGCGTCGAGATCCTCGATGCGCAGCGCCAGCGGGTTGGCGAATCGTCGGCTGGACGGGGTGTAGGGCGATGGCTGCACCGGGTGCGTCGGGCCGGGCGCGTGCAGCGGGTTGAGCAGCACCACGCCGGCCCCATGCTCGGCGGCGGTCCAATTCAGGAACTCGCGCAGGTCGCCCAGGTCGCCGATGCCCCAGGATCGCGCGGATCGCAACGCATACAGCTGCAACATCCAGCCCCAGGTGGCCGGCGTGGGAGGCACGCGTGGCGGGGCGGCCACCAGGGTGGCCTCCTGACCGTCGCGCAGCTCGATCCGATACCAGCCCGGGCTGAGGTCACCGGGCAGCTCGTCGCGCACTTCGGTCCGGACGCCGTCCTCGCTCACCAGGACGGCGGCGCCGGGCACGGCCCGGGGGCGCCCATCCAGCCGCACGGCGATTGTGGGTGGCAGCGCGCCGGCGCGGTCGCGCTCGGCGAGCCGGGCCAGCTCGCGTCGCCGCGCGGCTTCGCTCGAGGCGTCGACATCGAGGAGGTCGAGCACCCGGATCACGACGTCGGCGTCGACGTCCACCGGCTCTCGCCGCTCGTTTCGATAGGAGGTGGCCACCCCGTGAGCCGCGGCCACCCGCCGCAGGTCATCGGGAACCGGCTTGGGCTTCGCCATCAAGCCGCCGGCCCGGGTGCGGCGCCGGCGGCGGCGATGGGACGACGGAGGGGTAGCAGCACAACCTCTATATACCCAAGCGGTGGGTTCTCACACGGGCGGCCGAAACTCGTTCGCCGGCATGCGTTTTCGGCTAGTGCCCGGTCGCCTGAAAGATGACCCGCCGGGCGATCTGCACGGCGTGGTCGGCGAAGCGCTCGTAGAAGCGGCCCAACAGCGTGACATCCACCGCGGCGGCGACACCGTGCGTCCAGCACGGGTCCATCAGAGCCGTCAGCAATTGGTGGTGCAGTTCGTCCATCGCATCATCGTCGCGGCGGATCTGGGCCGCCCGGCGAGGATCCTGGGCCAGCAATACTTCTCGCGCGCCGACGGCCAGCTGCTCGGCGGCATC
Source organism: Mycobacterium sp. E1715 (assembly GCF_001667625.1). Taxonomy (NCBI): domain Bacteria; kingdom Bacillati; phylum Actinomycetota; class Actinomycetes; order Mycobacteriales; family Mycobacteriaceae; genus Mycobacterium; species Mycobacterium sp. E1715. The sequence continues at coordinate 13,393 of NZ_LZJJ01000215.1, read as the reverse complement.
ACCCATTTCGGCGATGTGGTGGCGCACATCGTCGGGCACGGCAATGCGGGGATGGCGCATGCGGGCGATGTCGGCCACGTGTACCGCGAGCCCGCCCATCCGTTGCGCGTCCGCGGCGATCCGGATGGCACTGACCACCGCCCGCAGGTCGGTCGCCACCGGGGCCTGCAAGGCCAGCAACGCGAATGCGGTCTCCTCGACGCCGGTGTTGACGGCGACGATGTCCGCCTGGCCGGCGATGACGCGTTCCGCCAGCACCAGGTCGGCCTTCAGCAGCGCCTCGGTAGCCAGCCCGATGGCTCCGCCGGCCATCGCGCACATCGCGGCGAGCTGTTCGCTGAGGGTTCCCAATCGATGGTGAAAAGCGCTCCTCACCCCTTAGAGATAGGCCGGGAAACGCAAAATAAACGTCGTTGGCCGCTCGGTGGGAGTGGCCGCGTGGAGGGTTCGCCCGCAACGCGTTTCGCGGCCTTCGGCTACCGGACGCCCTCGGCCAGCTCGCGCGCCTCCTGCTCGGTTTCCACGGCGGGCCCGGATCCCGGCAGCGGCTTCCCGGCGACCTCGGGCGTGAACAGCAGCGTGACCGCGCCCACCAGGCCGCCGAAGATCAGCATGTAGGCGGGCGCCATGACGTTGCCGGTGCCCGAGACCAACGCCTGGGCGATCAGCGGCGTAGTGCCGCCGACGGCGGATATGGAGATGTTGTACGAGATCGCCAGCGCCCCGTAGCGGACGTTCGTGGGGAACAGCGCCGGCAGCATGGCCGGCGCGGTGCTGTCGAAGCACAGTTCCATCAACCCGATCAGCAGCACACCCATGAAGATCACCGGGTAGATCCCGCCGAAGCGGATGAGCAGGAACGCGGGGATCGAACCGACGACCAGCAGTGCGCAGCCGGTCCACATGATCGGCTTGACGCCGATGCGGTCGGACAGGCTGGCGACCAGCACCACCGTGACCATCAGGATCGCCAACGTCACCACGATCATCACCAGCCCGGCGGTGTGGCCGGCGCGCACGAACAGCTTGAGGTAGGTCGGCAGGTAACCGGTCAGCATGAAATCGGCGACCTGGGAGGTGAGCACCAGGGCGGCGCAGATCAGCAGCCCCCGCCACTGGTCCACAACCGTGCGCCGGAATTGCTGCCGGCGCCCGCCCGACTGCTGCGCGCCCTCCGTCGCGCTCTGATAGGCGGACGACTCCTTGAGCCGAAGCCGCAGAATCAGGGCGAACAGACCGAAGGGCGCGCCCAGTAACAGCGGGATCCGCCAGCCGTAGGTCAGCATGGCTTCGTCCGGCAGCCAGGTTTGTAAGGCCGTGACGAGCATCCCGGCCAGCACGAACCCGACCAGGTTGCCCATCGGCAAGAATCCGACCATCCTGCCGCGTTTGTGGTCCGGCGCCTGCTCGACCAGGTAGGTCATCGCGCCGACGAACTCACCGCCGGTCGACAGCCCCTGGAAGATCCGCGCGATGACGAGCAGGATCGGCGCCCAGATGCCGATGGCGCTGTAGCCGGGCAGCAGGCCGGTCACGGTCGTGCTGATCGTCATCATCAGAATCGTGATGACCAGCACCCGATGCCGTCCGATGCGGTCGCCGAGGGGCCCGAAGATGAAGCCACCGAGAGGCCGCACCACGAACGCGGCGGCCAGCGTGCCGAAGGTCGCGATCAGGTGGACGCCGCTGACGCTCTTACCGGGGTAGAACACCTGGGCGAGGGTGGTGGCGATGTAGCCGTAGACCCCGAAGTCGTACCACTCCATGAAGTTGCCGATGGCGGTGCCCATGATGGTCTGGCGCATGGCCGGGTCGGCGACCCGGATCTCGTTGCGTGCCCATTTCCGGCGGCGGCGTCGCGCATTCATCGACGGATTGCGTACCCAGAAGTCCCGAGGGCCGAACAAGTTGCGCTCCCATCCGGCTCGTCGTCTTCATCGGCCGGTGGCCGATCGTAGCGACCGGGCCAGCCCGAGAAGAACTCATTGACCTTTCAGGCTGCCGATGCGAAGCGAATAATCCCGGGGCTTCGACCGGTCCTCCGACCGGGTGGCCGCCTCGATATCGTCGACGTAGCGCTGCGGGTCCCGGTCGACGATCGGCAAACCCTCGGTGGTGGGGTGTTCGGCCATGAAGTCGCTGTATTGCCGGCCCAGCGCTTCCCGCAGGCCGATGGGAGCCCTGCGACGGAAGTCCGACAGCCCCTCTCGCTCCTCTTCGCCCATGTGGTCGTCGTTGGCCTCGCGCGTGCGGCCGACCGCCGCCCACCATTCGTCGGTGCCCACCTCTGCGGCGTTGGCGTCGCGCACCCCGTCGCGGATGTCGTTGTGATCACCGATGGCGTCGAGCGTCTCACCCTCGGCGTCGTCGCCGACCCGCGTCAGAAGTTGCGGGTAGAAGATCTTCTCCTCGATGTAGGCGTGCACGTCCAGCTTGTCGGCGAGGGGCCGCCACACCCGGGCAAGGGCGGTTTCGTCGACCGGCGTCTGAGCCTGCAGGTAGTCCAGCCTGGCGAACTGTTCGCGGAACCACTCGTGGTCGGCGAGGATCAACATGGTGATGTCAGCCATCGCGACGCCCCACCTCCCTCCCGCTACGGTTCGCGCCATGGTGTCCCATCGCGGCGCAGCCAGTCAACCGGCCGGGCAACGTCGAGAAGGGCCTCGTCGACCGTGCGGATACACTGGGTCGTCAGCATGTCGATCGACCGCGATCGCGTGCGAGAAAAAATCCACCACAGTCAGAGGTTGTTTGTGCCCGAGAACCGCAGCGAGCCCGTGAGCCTAGAGCCGCATTTCGACGACGTTCAGGCGCACTACGACCTGTCCGACGACTTCTTCGCGCTGTTCCTGGACCCCACGCGGACCTACAGCTGCGCCTATTTCCAGCGCGACGACATGACCCTCGAAGAAGCTCAGCTCGCCAAGGTCGACCTGTCGCTGGGCAAGCTCGGGCTGCAACCGGGCCAGACCCTGCTCGACATCGGCTGCGGCTGGGGCACCACCATCATCCGGGCCCTCGAGCAGTACGACGTCAACGTCGTCGGCCTCACCCTGAGCCGCAACCAGCAGGCGCACGTGCAGCAGCGCCTCGACGAGCACCCCAGCGCCCGGAGCAAGCGGGTGTTGCTACAGGGCTGGGAGCAGTTCGACGAGAAGGTGGACCGCATCGTTTCCATCGGCGCCTTCGAGCACTTCGGGCGCGACCGCTATCCCGACTTCTTCAAGATGGCCTACGAGGCGTTGCCCGCCGACGGCGTGATGATGCTGCACACCATCATCCAGCCCAGCCGCGAGGAATTCGAAGAGCGTGGGCTGCCCATCACCATGACGAAACTGCGGTTCATGAAATTCATCATGGACGAGATCTTCCCGGGCGGAGACCTGCCCGCGGCCAAGACGGTCGAAGAGCACGCGACCCGCGCCGGCTTCGGTCTCAAGCTCTACCAGCCGCTGCGCCTGCATTACGCGCGCACCCTCGACACCTGGGCGGCCGCCCTCGAGTCGCGCCGCGAAGAGGCCATCGCGATTCAGTCCCAAGAGGTCTACGACCGGTACATGAAGTACCTGACCGGTTGCGCCGACCTGTTCCGCGAGGGCTACACCGACGTCGCGCAGTTCACCCTCGTCAAGGGCTGAGGAACCGGGCCCCGATTCGGGCGCACCATAGCTGAACCCCGGGCCGGTTTATCCGTGCACCGCCCGGGGTAAAACCACGAGCAACAACCTGCATCGGTACGCGTCGGCCTTCGTCGGCGCGAAACCGCAGGGAAGGATTGATCGTGAGTGCCAAGCATCGGATGAGCGCGACCGCGCAGCAAAGACCGCCGGCGGATCGAACGCCGCGCCGGCGGTCGGGCATCGCGGCGGTGTGCGACGTGCTTTCCGCCTCGATGTTCTGCGCGGCGGCGTGTGCGGCCCTGGTGCTCAACGCTCCGCACGGCGAGAAGCGAATGATCGAGGCGAGCCAGGAGCCGCCGTCCGCCGCTTCGCGCCCGGTGCGGCAGGAGGGCACCGTGGTCGCGGTGTCGGCGGGCTCGGTCACCGCCAGAAGCGCCGACGGCTACACGCAGACCTATCTCGTGACGCCCAACACCACGCTCATCGGTCGCGGTGGCCAACCGGCAGCTGCCGCTTCACATTTCACGGTCAATGACCACGTGGTCATCGTCGGAACCATCCAGGACGGCACCGCCATGGCCACCGCGGTGGCCGACCACGGCGCGGGACACGGGGACGGACCGCCGATGGACTACCTTGACGGGCAGGTCATTCCGGCCGGGCGCAGCTGATCCACCCCGCGCCGACATCCCCGGCTTTGGTCAACGACCTTGCGGCGCAGCGCCTCTGTCGTTCAGTCCGCGCCGCCGCTTCTCGCCTTCTCCCGGCGCCGTCCCGGGCCTACTCTGTATGCCATCCAGCCAGAGGAGGCGCCGTGAGCGAGCACGAAGTCAAAATGATCATCTTGTCGACTGACGACCTGGACGAGTCGATCCGGTTCTACAGCGAGACGCTGGGCATGGCGCTGAAGTTCCGCGATGGGGCGCACTTCGCCGCCCTCGACGGCGGCCCCGTCACGCTGGCGCTGGCGACCGCCGTGGACCACCCGATACCGGGTCAGGTCGTCGTCGGCATCAAGACCGCCGACGTCGACGCCGCGGCGAAGGCGGTGGAGGCCAGCGGCGGCGGCATCGTCAAAGGGCCGTACGACGACGCGCATGAACGCCGTGCCGTGGTCTATGACAACAAGGGCAACGGCCTGGTGTTCTACATGCCGCTGGGCCGCTGACCGGCGTTACTTGCCGTTGCGCTCGCGGTGCTTGCACCCGGGCCAACAGCAGGGCCTGCGCTTGCCCTCTTCCAGCTCCTCCTGTGTCCGGCGAATGCGGCGCTGCCGGGTGGCTTCCTGCTTGGCGTCCTCGACCCAGCAGATGAATTCGTTGCGGGCCAAGGGCGTGATGTCGTTCCACGCGGCGAGCGCGGTGGCATTGCCGATCAGCGACTCGCGCAGGTCGGCCGGAAGCTTGTGCACCACTCCGCCGGGTATCCGCTCACTGCTCATGGGGCCACAGTAGCTGTCCGCGCAGTAGACGATCGGCTGTGGTCGCGCGCCGTGGCTAAGAAGTCAAATGCGCGCTGTCGTCGTGCAATTCGTCGCGGCGCAATCCCATCGGCGTGCGGGCGGGCACATCACCGCCGGCGACCACCGTGCGGGTGACCGGCGTGAGCGCCCGGAACAGCGTCTCCACCTCGTCGTCGTCGAGCGCGTCGAGCGCGGACAGGGAAAGCGCATCGGTGGACCGTTCGATGTGGTCCTTCAGTTCCCGGCCGGCCGCGGTCAGCGAGCCCTCATCGTCGAGCAGCCCCCGTTCGGCCAGCCGTTGCTCGTGTTGTCGCCACGCGGCCTCGTCGTAGTCGCGGGTGCGCGCGATGTACTCGCGCGGGACACCGCCGGCCGCGGCGTGCAACACGTTGGACTCCCGGCCCGAGACGCCCGCGGCGGCCAGCACCGCCACATGTCCGTCGCCCCGGTGCTCGCGCAGCAGCGTCGTCGCGTGCCAGAGCGCGGCCAGCGGATCGTCCGGCCACGGCAACGCCAGGTTGGCGGCGAACAACGGTCGTGCATCCAGCGGGGCCCGCCTGGCCGCCTTGCCCGCCAATTCCGCTGCGGCACGGATGTTTTCGCCGTCGCCCAGCCCGTAGCGGCGCAACGCCGCGACGGCCGATTCCTGCCGGGCCCGCAACGCCGCGTCCGGCCCGGCGACCTCCCAGGCCGCCGGCAGCGCCTTGGCGATCCGTTCGGGGGCGAAGTTGTAGAAGATCGCGGTGACCACCTGCCGGGGCACCGGGCCCAGCGGCGCCGAGCGCGCGGCGAAGTAGCCCATCCAGAATCCGCGGTAGCCCAGCCCGTCCAGCGCCGCCCGCGCCTCCGGCGCGAAATACGTCACCGCATGCACCGGTTCGAAGCGGTCGAAGAAGCGCCGCGCCAGCAGGGGTTTCCGTTGCATGATGGCAGTTAACCACCCCCATGGTTGCCGGTGCTCAAAGCCTCAGCAGCCGCTCGGCATTGAGGTGGGCGATCTTCTCCCGGTCGCCCCGGTTGATCGGCATCCTGTCGAGGAACTGGCGGCACGCCTTGATGTTGCCGTAGGGATAGTCGGCGGTGAAGACCACGCGGTCGATGCCGATCACATTGACCATCGCCAGATAGGCGTTGAAGGACAGGCTCCAACTGGGATCCGCGGCGCCGGGCTCCTGACTGAAGAAATCGCCGGCGAGGATGCCGCCGTAGAAGTTCTCCCGCAGGTACTCCTTGACGGTGCGTTTGAGACCCGTCGCCTCGACCGGAAACGAGTAGTCGGTCCGCCAGCCCATCCAGCTGAGCGCCTCGAAGTGGTGACCCACGATGATCTGTAGCTGCGGGAACCGGTCGAACACCCCACCCAGGATCAGCCGGAGGCAGTGCACCCCGGTGTCGATATGCCAGCCGACCCCGGCCGCCGCCAACCGCGCCGACACCTTCGGGTCAAAGCCGCCGTAATAGGTGTCGATGATCGACTGCGGCGGGATGGTCGGGTGCAAAAAGATTGGCACGCCCAGGGTTTCGGCGGATTCGAAGACCGGCCAGAAGAACGTGTCGTCCAGGTAGCGCCCGTTGACGTGTCCGTTGATCAGTGCGCCCACGAAGCCGTGATCGCGGACGGTGCGCTCGAGCTCGGCGGCCGCCGCCGAGGGGTCGCGCATCGGGAGGGTGGCGAAGCCGCGGAACCGGTCGGGATGCCGCCCGACCGCGGCGACCACCGCGTCGTTCGCCCGCCGGGCCAGCTCGATCGCCGAATCGGGGTCCAGAGTCTCGGGTCCCGGGACGGAGTGCGAAAGGATCTGCATGTCGATGCCCGCGGCGTCCATCGCGGCGATACGCCCCTCGCCCACGTCGGTGATCCCCGGCGGCCATTCGCCTTCCGTTCCGGGAGAACCGTAGCCCGCGTGCCTCAGCATTTCGGTCGCCGAGTCGGCCCCTTGATTGCGGTGTTCTTCGGCTATGGCCGGAAACCTGTAGTGCTCCTCGATACCGATGACCTTCATCCGTCTCCTCCCGTACATGCACACCCACGAGCGCGGGGCGCCGGGCGTTCACCGGAGTACCCGGGACGCGCCGGGACCGGCCCCGCATAGTCTCGAACCCGTGACCATCCCGTATGACGAGGCTCTGCGCGAGCGGATCAGCGGCAATCTCGCGCGCCACGACCGCCGCGAGGTGACCGACCCAACCAAACGGCACGCGGCGGTCGCCGTGGTGTTGGTGGACTCCACCCTCGGCGAGGACCGGGTGGATCCGGCGCCGGTGGACGAATGGAACGGTGACCGCCCGATGCCGGAGCCCGGCCTCGACGGCCGGATGGTCGGCGTCTCGGGCGGCGCGGCGTTCTTGTTGTGCCGGAGGGCATCTCGACTCACCTCACACGCCGCGCAATGGGCGCTGCCCGGTGGCAGGCTCGACCCGGGCGAGACCGCCGTCGACGCGGCCCTGCGGGAATTGCGCGAGGAGGTCGGCATCGCCCTGACCGGTTCGACCGTGTTGGGCCTCCTCGACGACTATCCGACGCGGTCCGGGTACGTCATCACCCCGGTCGTGATCTGGGGCGGCGGCCGCCTCGATCCCCGCCCGGCGCCCGACGAGGTGGTGGCGGTGTACCGGGTGGGGTTGCATCAATTGCAGCGCGACGACTCGCCGCGATTCATCACCATCCCGGAGAGCCCGCGCCCGGTCGTGCAGATTCCTCTGGGCAACGACCTGATTCACGCGCCGACCGGCGCCGTGCTGCTGCAGTTGAGGTGGCTGTGTCTGGAAGGCCGACCGGACGCGGTCGACGGGCTGGAGCAACCGGTCTTCGCCTGGAGGTAGCGATCGATGGCAGGCGCCGCGGTGTGAGCGGCGGCTGTCACGCGACGGACGCTCGGTGTTCGCCTTCCGGTCACCGGCGGGCGTATTGACTCTGCAAGCCTGGACCGACGCTCCGGGACTCAGGAGTCGCCATGATCCCAGAAAGGGCGGCCATGACAGAACATTTGCGCGCTTACAACAGCCTTTGGCAGGTGCGCAGCGACTCGTGGTGCCGGTTGGAAGAAGCCGCGGACCGGCTGACGCGGCCGACCACCACCGGCACGCTGAGGGACAAATGGGCGGGCGCCTGCCAGGAGTTGCTGACGCGCCTGAGCACGCTGGAGCCCTACTGGGCCTACCCCGGCGCGCCGCAGTTCGCGCGCATACAAAGGCTTTTCGCCGCCGGCAGCTACGACAAGTTCGCGCAGGCGGTCGCGCAGGTCAACCGGGCGCTGACCACCGAGTCCTACCGCTCAGGGGACGTGGACAACGCCGGCGCCGACGAACTCGACATGTTCCCGTCCGATCCGCGGCAACTCATCGAGCATCAGCCGGCGTCGCAGCGCGACCGTCCCTACTTCGAGGTGCTGGTCGTCGAGAAGATGACCGAGGACCAGGAACGCGCCCTGCGCAACGAGGTCCGCAAATGGCGGCGCCCCGACGACGAATTCGTCTACGAACTGGTGGTGGTCGCCAGCGGGGACGAGGCCCTCATCGCGGCGCGGCTCAACGTCAACCTGCAGGCGGTGGTGATCCGCCGGCGCTTCTCGCACCAATCGACGCGGGACCTGTCGGCGCTGTCGGAGTTCGTCGACACGGCCGTATCCGACGAGCTGAACGACCACCAGACTCCCGAGGAACGCGCGCAGATCCTGGCGACATCGCTGGCCGAACTGCGGCCGGAGCTCGACCTGTACCTGATGACCGAGATCGAGGTCGAAGACATCGCCGGTCGGCTGGGCCAGTACTTCCGCAGGGTGTTCCACGCGCGCGAGGGCATGCTCGAGCTGCACCTGTCGATCTTGCAGGGCGTCGCGGCGCGTTACCGCACACCGTTCTTCAGCGCGCTCAAGCAGTACAGCCACCGGCCCACCGGTGTCTTTCACGCGCTGCCGATTTCGCAGGGCAAATCGATCGTCAACTCCCACTGGATCAGGGACATGGTGGGGTTCTACGGCCTCGACGTGTTCATGGCCGAGACGTCGGCGACGTGCGGGGGCCTCGACTCACTGCTGGAACCGACCGGGCCGCTGCGAGAAGCGCAACAACTCGCCGCGCAGGCCTACGGATCGCGGCACACGTACTTCGTCACCAACGGGACCTCGACGGCCAACAAGATTGTCACGCAGGCGCTGGTGGCGCCCGGCGACATCGTGCTGCTGGACCGCAACTGCCATCAATCGCACCACTACGGGATGATGCTCGCCGGTGCGAACGTGGTGTATCTGGAGGCGTATCCGCTCAACGAGTATTCGATGTACGGGGCGGTCCCCCTGCGGGAGATCAAGTCAAAGCTGTTGGCGCTCAAAAGGGCCGGCAAGCTCGACCGCGTGAAGATGATGTCGCTGACGAACTGCACCTTCGACGGGATCGTCTACGACGTCGAGCGTGTCATGGAGGAGTGCCTGGCCATCAAACCCGACCTGGTATTCCTCTGGGACGAGGCCTGGTTCGCCTTCGCGCGGTTCCACCCGGTCTACCGGACGCGCACCGCGATGGCCGCGGCACGGACCATGCGCGCGCGGCTGCAGGACCCCGGCTATCGGCGTCGCTACGAGGAATATCTCTCGGCCGGTGGCAACGAAACACCCAGCGACGACGAGCTTTTGGACCGTCGCTTGCTGCCCGACCCCGCCCGGGCCCGGGTGCGGGTGTACGCCACGCAGTCGACGCACAAGACGTTGACCGCGCTGAGGCAGGGATCGATGATCCACGTTTTCGATCAGGATTTCGACCAGAAGGTCGCCGAGCCGTTCCACGAGGCATACATGGCCCACACGTCGACCTCCCCCAACTACCAGATTCTCGCGTCCCTGGACCTGGGGCGCCGGCAGGTCGCGCTGGAGGGAGTCGAGCTGGTGCAACGGCAGATCGAGAACGCGATGCAGTTGCGCGACGCGATCGACAACCATCCGTTGCTCAGCAAGTACATGCGCTGCCTGCGCACGTCGGATCTGATCCCGGAGCCGTTCCGGCCGTCGGCCATCGCCCAGCCGCTGCGCTCGGGCCTGCGCAACATGATGGCGGCGTGGGGCCAGGACGAGTTCGTGCTCGACCCGTCGCGGATCACGTTGTTCATCGGGCCCACCGGCTACGACGGCGACACCTTCAAACGCCAGCAGTTGATGGACCGCTACGGAATCCAGATCAACAAGACGTCGCGCAACAGCGTCCTGTTCATGACCAACATCGGCACCACGCGCAGTTCGGTCGCCTTCCTGGTGGAGGTTCTGGTCAACATCGCCACCGAACTCGACCAGAACATCTCCGAGATGAGCCTCGGCGAGCGAGAGCACTTCGACCGCGCGGTCTACCGGCTCACCGAAATGTCCTTGCCACTGCCCGATTTCAGCGGATTCCACCCCGCCTTCCTGGATCACAGCGGCGCCGAGCCGACGCCCGAGGGGGACGTCCGCCGCGGGTTCTACCTCTCCTACGACGACACCAACTGTGAGTACCTCACCGGCGACCAGATCGATGAACGGCTCGACGCGGGCATTGACGTCGTGTCGGCGACGTACGTGACGCCCTACCCGCCGGGCTTTCCGGTCCTGGTGCCCGGGCAGCTGTTCAGTCGCGGCATCCTGCAGTTCATGCGCGACCTCGACACGCCCGAAATCCACGGCTACTTACCAAATTTCGGCTACCGCGTGTACACCGGTAAAGCCATCGAAATGGCCGGCCGGCCGGCCGGCCTGCCGTCCAACGGCCACCGCGCCGTCGGCGCCCCAGACGGGGCGAAGCAGACGCCGAAGAAGCCGGGCAAGCGTGCCCGGCTCAGCGGCGAGGGGAGCGTTCCCGAGGTCGGTCAGGATGAGCTGCTCGGCCAGCAGCAGCCCGGCGACGCGGTGAGCTCGGGTTCTGCTTAGGCCGCGCGGCCATGCGGTGGTCGATGACGTCCAGCGCGCGCTCGGCCCACCGAACGTTCTCTTCCTCGAACGCGATCCCACGCAGCAGCGTCAAATAGGGGCCGATCCGCTCGGCATGGGCCAAAAACTCCCCCTCGGCGTGTCCGTCGAGTATGCGCGCCCGCAAGCGTTCGTAGCGTTGCAGTTTGGCCGTCGCCCACTGCAGGCGCTCGACGATGAACTCCCGCACGGCGCGTGCGTCCCCGGCGTCCGCGGCCTGGACCTTGATGAGCAGTTCGTCGCGAATCGCCGAGGGCTTGGGGGCCCTCGCGGTGAACTCCCGGATCGCGTCGTGGCCGGCCTCGGTCAGCGAGAACAGCCGCTTGTTTGGCCGGCGCTCCTGCTGCACGACGCGCGCCCGGATGAGGCCCTGCTCGGCAAGGCGGTCGAGTTCGCGGTACAGCTGCTGAGGGGTGGCCATCCAGAAATTCGCCACCGAGGCGTCGAAGTCCTTGGCGAGGTCGTATCCGGACGACTCACCCTCGAGGAGGGCCGCCAGGACAGCGTCACGCAGCGACATCGAAGAAGAGTACAACGATACGAGTAATCAACAAAGTGATTAATCGCACTATGGACACGGGCCGACGGACCGCATAGCGTCAACGGCACTTCCCAACCAATCCAAGCCGAGGTGTCTGTCGGATGCATCCCTTCCGCAAAGCCGTCGAGGACCGCGACGAGAGCGGCATCCATGCGCTGCTGGCCGACGACGTCGTGTTCACCAGCCCGGTCGCGTTCAAGCCCTATGTCGGCAAGCCGATCACCGCGGCCATCCTGAGCGGCGTGTTGCGCATCTTCGAGGACTTCCGTTACATCCGGGAGATCCACGACGACGACGGCCGAGACCACGCCCTCGTGTTCGAGACTGGAATCGCCGGGGCGCCCGGGGTCAAGATCACCGGCTGCGACTTCCTGCACTTCAACGACGACGGCCTGATCGACGACTTCATGGTGATGGTGCGGCCGCTCTCAGGCGCGAAGGCGTTGTCCGAGGCGATGGGCGCCCAGTTCGAGCGGATCCAGCAGGAGGCGCTCCAACTGGCCGACACGTTCACCACCGCGTAGGGGCGAGCGACCATGCGAATCGGATTGGGCATCAACTATGCGGGCGGCTTCAAGGACGTGGCCGCCGAAGTGGCCGACCTCGAGCGTGCCGGACTCGACATCGTCTTTGTCCCCGAGGCCTATTCGTTCGACGCGGTGAGCGCGCTCGGTTACCTGGCCGCCAGCACCGAACGGGTCGGCCTGGCCTCGGGGATCCTGCAGCTCTACACCCGAACGCCCACGCTCACCGCGATGACCGCCGCCGGGCTCGACTACGTCTCCGATGGCCGGTTCACCCTTGGGCTGGGGGCTTCCGGTCCGCAGGTCATCGAGGGCTTTCACGGGGTGCCCTACGACGCGCCGATCGGCCGGACCCGCGAAGTGATCGACATCTGCAGGCAGGTCTGGCGACGCGAACCCGTCAAGCACCAGGGCAAGTACTACACGATCCCGCTTCCCACCGGGCAGGGCACCGGGCTCGGAAAGCCGCTCAAGCTGATCAACAAGCCGGTGCGAGAACGCATTCCGATATTGGTCGCGGCGCTTGGCCCCAAGAATGTCGAGCTCGCGGCCGAGATCGCCGAGGGCTGGCAGCCGATCTTTTACCTGCCCGAAAAGGCGCAGGAGGTGTGGGGCGAGGCGCTGGCCGCCGGCCGCGCCAAGCGGGACGCCGAGCTGGGTGAGTTGGACATCTACGCCGGCCCGGTCCTCGCCATCGGTGAAAACGTGGGATCACTAAGGGAATTCGTCAAACCCCATCTCGCCCTCTACATCGGCGGCATGGGCGCCAAGGGCAAGAACTTCTACCATGCCCTGGCGACGAAGTACGGCTACGGCCCGCAGGCGGACCGGATCCAAGAGCTCTACCTGGCCGGCGACAAGGACGGCGCCGCCAAGGTCGTGCCCGACGAGTTGGTCCGGGACGTGAACCTGATCGGCAGTCGCGAGTTCGTCAAGGATCGACTGGCCGCGTTCCGCGAAGCGGGGGTCACCACGCTCAACGTGGCGCCCATCGCGTCCACCCCGGGCGAGCGGGTCAAGCTGATCGAGATGCTGCGCGAATTGCTCTGAGCGCGGGCGATTTCAGGCCTGTCGGTGGGCGTCGCGCCGCAATCGCACCGCCCGACTCGCGGCGGCCAGCAACGCCAGCGCGGCCATCACCGCGAGAACGGTCGCCGACACCGCCGACCCGACCGTCGCCAAAATGAGCGGCAGCCCGAAACCGATGTAGGTCACCACGTAAAACGCGCCGACCAGCGCGCCGCGCAAGCGTTTCGGCGCCGCGGCCTCCAGATCGATCAACCCCTCACGCAAGCACAGGCCGGAGGCGCATCCCA
>NZ_LZJJ01000214.1:0-584 GCF_001667625.1 Mycobacterium sp. E1715 | reverse complement strand
CCGCGCAGTGTCCGGACGTGCAGGTGGTGTTCGCCCGCGGCACCGGTGAAGCCCCCGGAGTCGGGCCCACCGGCCAGGCCTTCGTCGACGCGCTGCACTCGCGCGTGGGCGCCAAGTCGTTCGACGTCTACCCGGTCAACTACCCCGCCAGCGACCAGTGGGACACCGGCATCGACGGCGTCAGAGACGCTGGCGCCCACGTCGTTTCGATGGCCCACGACTGCCCCAACACCAAAATGGTGCTCGGCGGCTACTCCCAGGGCGCAGCCGTCATGGGCTTCGTCACCTCCCCCTCGGTACCCGACGGCATCGACCCCAACACCGTCCCCAAGCCCCTCGACCCCACGGTCGCCAGCCACGTGTCCTCGGTCGTGCTCTTCGGCATGCCCAACGTGCGCGCCATGAACTTCCTCGGCGAACCCCCCGTCGTCATCGGCCCCACCTTCGCCGACAAGACCATCAAGGTCTGCGCCACCGAAGACCCGGTCTGCTCCGACGGCATGAACTTCTCCGCCCACAACACCTACGCCGACGACGGCGCCATGATCGACAAGGGCGTCGCCTTCGCCTCCAGCCACCTCGAC
>NZ_LZJJ01000213.1:0-16516 GCF_001667625.1 Mycobacterium sp. E1715 | reverse complement strand
CGCGGCCTCCGGGCGGTCGGCCTGCGTGCGGGTCTCCGGTGATCTGGTCTACGAGACCGTGGACGCGATGGTCGAGGCCGCCGTCCAGCTCCTCATCCGCCAGCCCAACCTCGCTGACCTGCATCTCGACCTGGCCGAACTCGTCTTCTGCGATTCCGCAGGCCTGTCCGGCCTGCTGCTGGTCCACCGCCGAAGCGCTCAGGCCGGTGTGCTCCTGCACCTCGACCATCGCGTCCACGGTCTCGTAGACCAGATCACCGGAGACCCGCACGCAGGCCGACCGCCCGGAGGTGGTGGTGTTCAGAGACAGGTTCATTCGGACGCTCCTGGGCCTGCGATGGCGGTGAGGGCATCGTTTGCTGCGGTCAGTAGGCGCTGGCCGCGGGGAAACTCGTTGAGCTGCACTGTCAGCGAATCCAGCGCCGGGTGCAGCGAAGCCGCCGGAACGCCGCGCGCGGTGAGGATTTCGGCGGTCCAGCTGATGAAGTCGGTGAACAGAGCGTCGTCGTCGGTGTAGAGACTCACGGTGAGGAAGTCGACGATGTGGGCGATGTCCTCGACGGTGCGCTGATGCTGCAGCGGGGAGTAGGCGCGCATGGCGGGAAAGCGGTCCTCCAGGTCGGCGACGGTGGACTTGACCAGCCGCGCCGCACTCCGGCTCACCATGGTGTATTCCTGGTCGGCCAGATGCGGCAGGTCATCGACGGGCTGGCGGTTGGACGCCCGCCGAACGGGGCTTAACCCGCGGCTCAGCCGCTCGTCGGCGGTGCGCGCGTCCGGCGCCCACGCGTCCGCCCCGAGCTGGCGGGCGAAGCGGCCGTCACGGCCGAACGCGGCGCCGCCGGCCAGGACGGGGAAGCCGGCGGATTGGCACGCGACGATCGCGGCGTGCGCGTTGGGTAACCGGGTGGGGATCGAGCAGGAGAGCGCGACGACGTCCGGGCCGTGCTGGTGCAGGTGGGCGACCAGGTGCGGGGTGGGCACCTGCGCGCCGAGGAAGTCGACCTGCCAGCCACGCAGCCGCAGGACCTCAGCCAGCAGCCGGGCGGGCAAAGCGTGCCACTCGCCGTCGACGCACGCCAGCGTGACCCGGCCGCCGTGGCTGGAGACCTTGCCGGCGGCGTGATGGGCCAGCGCGGCGATGACGCGATCGTTGATCGCCGAGGCGGCGTGTTCCTGCGCGACGCTGATCCTGTTCGCGGCCCATTCCGCGCCCACTTTGTGCTGGACGGGGGCGATCACCTCCAGCAGCACGTCCTCGGGCGTCATGCCCGCTTCCATCGCGGCGAACACGGTGGCGGCCGCGGCGTACTCGTCACGGTCGGTCAGGGCCCCCCAGAGCCGTTCGCGGACAACGAGACCGTCCGCGGCACCGGTGGCGGACGTCATGTCGGTGTTGTAGAACGTCATGCCACGTACCTGCCCCGGGTGTGCCCGTCGACGGCGCTGAGGTGGGTCCGCTGCGGGGCGGTGATGGCGACGACGGCGATGTCGTCGTGCACGCGTTGCCCCACCCAGTCCGAGGCCAGCATCAGGACGCGTTCGACGACCGCCTCGGCCGGCATCCCGGCGCAACCGGTCAGCGCGGCCGCCAGGCGCTGTTCGCCGAAGAAGTCGTCGCCGAGCGGGCCGCCGCGCGCTTCGGTGATGCCGTCGGTGTACAGCACGCACGTCTCGCCCGGCGCCAGCGAGGTCTCGAAAGATTGCACAGTGATGCGCTCCAGGGCGCCGACCAGTGTGCCCTTGGTGTTGGCCTCTTCCACTTGCCCGTTGTCGCGCACGATCAAGGGAGGGGGATGCCCGGCGCAGGTCAGGCGCAGCACCACCTGACCGTCCCGGTAGGCGACCGACGCCAGCACCAACGTCGCGAACCGCGTGTGGTCCGACGACAACATGGCACGGTTGAGCAGCGTGAGCACGCCCTCGTGGTCCTGCGCCAGCGGTGTCAGCGCCTGCAGCGTGTTGCGGATCTTGCCGGTCATCACGGCGGCCTCCAGGCCCTTCCCGCACACGTCGCCGAGCACCACCAGCGTCTCGTCCTCGGGACGTTGCGCGGGATGGAAGTCGTAGAAGTCGCCGCCGACGACCTCGTAATCCTTGGACGCCCGGTAGCCGCCGGCGAATTCGATGCCGTGCAGCCCGTGCAGCGGCGGGGGTAGCAGGTCACGCATCAGCGTGCGGGTGATGGCGGCCTGCTCGGCGTAGAGCCGCGCGGCGGACAGCGCAGCCCCCGCCCGGGCGGCGAACAAGCCGGCGAAGGTCTCCTCGTCGGCGGTGTACACCGGCCGACCGGTGCGCCGCAGCAACACCAACGCGCCGGCCGACACGCCGTGGCCCGGGAGCGTCAGGATCATCACGGACCCGGCCGCACCTGAGAAGTCTTGCGGGAGGAGCCAATCCGGAACCGAAACGGGGTCGATCCAGCTCGAGGAGACCGGCGGGAACCCATGCAGCGCCTCGCTCAACCCCGCCACCATCGCGGGGTCGGCGTCCACACTGCACTGCTCCACCGCCCCGGCCGCGGCGCTGTAGAAGACCGGAAGCCGACGGCCGCGGCCCGCGGGGGCCACCAGTACCGCCGCGTCCGCCAGGTGTTGGGCGGCCATCTGCACGGTCGCTTCCCTGCAGCGGTCGACGTTGAGCGAGGCCGTCAGCACCGACGACGCCTCGAGCAGGATCGCGGTGCGCTCCTGTTCCCGTGCCAGCGCTTCTTGGGCCTCGCGCAACAGCTGACCGGTGTCCTCGACCAGCGACCATGCCACCTCGCCGCTGGGCAGCACCGCCGCGTGCGCATCGAACTTGCGGCTGCCCACGTTTCCCGATACCAGCGAGGCGTCCGGGCCGACCGAGTCGGGATGCAGCTGCACGAGGCGATGGTGCGCGTGCGAAAGCCATTCGACCGTCTCGTCGATTCGACCGCCCTGGGCCGCGCCTGGCAACAAGGACTCGGCGGACCCGCTCAAGGCCTGCACGATTCCCGCGCGGTCGATGACCAGGGTGGGACAGGGCACGGCGGCCCACAAGCCGTCGAGGTCGATCTCGACGCCTACGTGGGCACCATCATGCATGCGGTTGACCTGTCAACGCGGGGAGTCGGAGTTGGCTAGCGTTACGTCCGACTGTACGTGTGCGGAATTGCGGGAGAGATTCGCTCGTGCGGGCCGTGCGTCGAAGATGCAGTGCAGGAGCCATTTCTCGACCCCGAGTGCGGGACTGCGGCAGGCCCGGACCTGAAGACCTGCGCCACGCGTGTGATCGCGGCTTGGCCGCTCAACACACTCCATCGGCTCGGAAATAAACGCGAGCGTTCATTTCCTCGCCTCAGTCGCGTGTCCGAGGGGGGACTTGAACCCCCACGCCCATTAGTAGGGCACTAGCACCTCAAGCTAGCGCGTCTGCCATTCCGCCACTCGGACAAGGCCAACGAGAGTTGGCAGCTAAGGCTATCGGATTGTCGCGCGCGCACCCAACCCAGCCGGGGCGCTCAGCGTCGAGCCGAGCGGCCCCGGCAGTGGTAGGAAAGGTGGTTGTGACCGCGCACACCGAGTTCCCGACCAACCCGAGTGACGACGTGGTCGAGGTCGTCAGCAGGTTGATCCGGTTCGACACCACCAACACCGGCGAACCGGAGACGACGAGGGGCGAGGCCGAGTGCGCGCAGTGGGTCGCCGAGCAGCTCGCTCAGGTCGGCTACTTGCCGCAGTACGTGGAATCGGGCGCCCCGGGCCGCGGCAATGTGATCGCCCGCCTCGCGGGTGCGGACAGCTCGCGCGGCGCCCTGCTGATCCATGGGCATCTCGACGTGGTGCCCGCCGAGCCGGCCGAGTGGAGCGTGCACCCGTTCTCCGGCGCGGTCAAGGACGGCTTCGTCTGGGGCCGCGGCGCGGTCGACATGAAGGACATGGTCGGCATGATGATCGTGGTGGCCCGGCGGTTGAAGCAGGCCGGCATCGTGCCGCCACGCGATCTGGTGTTCGCATTCCTTGCCGACGAGGAACACGGGGGCAGCTACGGGGCCCGCTGGCTGGTCGACAATCAGCCCGACTTGTTCGCGGGTGTGACCGAGGCGATCGGCGAAGTGGGCGGGTTCTCGCTGACCGTGCCGCGCCGCGACGGGGGCGAACGTCGGCTCTATCTCATCGAGACGGCCGAGAAGGGCCTGTCATGGATGCGGCTGACCGCCCGCGGCCCGGCCGGGCACGGATCCATGGTGCACGACCAGAACGCCGTCACCGCCGTCGCCGCGGCGGTCGCCCGGCTGGGCCGGCACCAGTTTCCGCTCGTGCTCACCGACACCGTCGCGCAGTTCCTGGCCGCCGTCGAGGAGGAGACCGGGCTGACGTTCGACGTTTCGTCGGGCGACCTGGCCGGAGCGATCGAAAAGCTCGGCCCCATGGCCCGCATGCTCAAGGCGGTGCTGCAGGACACCGCGAACCCGACGATGCTCAAGGCCGGGTACAAGGCCAACGTCGTCCCGGCGGTGGCCGAAGCGGTGGTCGACTGCCGAATCCTTCCTGGCCGCAAGGCGGCGTTCGAGGCCGAAGTCGACGAACTGCTGGGCCCCGACGTCACGCGCGAATGGATCAAGGACTTCGAGTCGTACGAGACCAGCTTCGACGGCGACCTGGTCGACGCCATGAACGCCGCCGTGCTGGCCCTTGACCCCGATGGGCGCACGGTGCCCTACATGCTTTCCGGTGGTACCGACGCAAAGTCTTTCGCGCGCTTGGGTATTCGTTGTTTTGGTTTCAGCCCGCTGCGGTTGCCGCCGGACCTCGACTTCACCGCGCTGTTCCACGGAGTCGACGAGCGGGTACCCGTGGATGCGCTGAGGTTCGGCACCGATGTGCTGGAACACTTCCTGACACACTGCTGAATAGTCAACGAAAGGATTCGCCATGAGCACCGCGCCCGACCCGTATGCCGCGCTGCCGCAGCTGCCGACGTTCACGCTGACATCGGAATCGGTCACCGACGGCCAGCCGCTGGCCAAGCCCCAAGTCAGCGGGATCATGGGCGCGGGCGGGGAAGATGTCAGCCCGCAGTTGAGCTGGTCGGGATTCCCGGGGGAGACCCGCAGCTTCGCGGTCACCGTCTATGACCCGGACGCGCCGACGGCCTCGGGCTTCTGGCACTGGGCGGTGGCCAACCTGCCCGCCGACGTCACCGAACTGCCCGCGGGTGCCGGCGACGGCAGCGACCTGCCCGGGGGCGCGCTCACGCTGGTCAACGACGCCGGTATGCGCCGCTACATCGGCGCCGCGCCGCCGCCGGGGCACGGGCCGCACCGCTACTACATCGCGGTGCACGCCGTGGACGTCGACAAGCTGGACCTCGGCGAGGACGCCAGTCCCGCCTACCTCGGCTTCAACCTGTTCCAGCACGCGATCGCGCGCGCCGTCATTCACGGCGTCTACGAACAGAAGTAGGCGCGGGGCTTCGGGCCAGCCCGCCGGCCCGCCGGCCCGAAGGCCCGCCGGCCCGAAGGGCCCGAAATCACTTACGTCACTCCCGTCCCGGGGGGTTTGCGTTTGGGTTTCTTGTCGGTGGGCGGGGATATGATTCGAACATGTGTTCGACTGATCTGCTCATCCGCATCGATGCCGTGCTCGAACGGTTCGAGCGCGCGCAGGACGTGTTCTTTGCGTCGTTGGATTCACTGACGGCGGTCGAGCTTGTCGCCGCACTCGACAGATATGGATTTCTGCTCGGACGGCTGGATGCGCTCATCTACGAGTTGTCCAGCCCCTTCGGGCCGCCGAGGGGGCGGCCCACATGGCGTTGACGGACCGCGAGGAGATCCAGGGCGACGTCGACGCGCTGCGCGCCGTTGTCTCCCGATTCCAAGGGCGCTCGTACGAAGCGCTGACCAACCCGGAGCGGTTGTGGTTGCTCGAGATATTCGAGTGCGAGACGCGTCGGCTTCAGGCGCCAAGTCACCAGCTCATCAATCAGCTTGGTGAGCAAGGGGATTCGGCCGAGTTGGGCGGCAAGCTGAGCTGGGCGCTGGCCGATCGGCTGCACATCAACCGGGGTGAGGCCAGCCGGCGCATCGCTGAGGCCGCCGAGCTGGGCCCGCGCCGCGCGCTGACCGGTGAGCCGCTGGCGCCGGTGTTGCCCGCCACCGCGGCGGCCCAGCGCGACGGTGCCATCGGTGCCGACCACGTGGTGGTGATCCGGCAGCTTTTCCGCCAGCTGCCGGAATCGGTCGACATCGATACGCGCGAGCATGCCGAGAAGCACCTGGCTTCCGAGGCAACTCACTATCGCCCCGATCAACTCGCCAAGCTCGCCCGCCATCTGTTGGACTGCCTCAACCCAGACGGCAACTACACCGATGCCGACCGGGCGCGGGCCCGCGGGCTGACCCTGGGCGCCCAGCAGGCCGATGGCATGTCGAGGCTGAGCGGGTGGCTGACGCCCGAGGCCCGCGCCAGCTGGGAGGCGGTGCTCGCCAAGCTGGCCGCCCCCGGGACGTGCAATCCGGACGACGAGGTGCCGGTCATCGATGGCGCCCCGACGGAGGAGGCGGTGCAACGGGACACCCGCACGGCCGCGCAGCGCCAGCACGACGGCCTCAACGCCGCGCTGAGAGCAACGCTGGCAAGCGGCAAATTGGGCCGGCACAACGGCCTGCCGGCATCCATCGTCGTGACGACCACGCTGACCGAGCTGGAAGCCGCCGCAGGTAAGGGCTTGACCGGCGGGGGCACCATCTTGCCGATGTCCGACGTGATCCGCCTGGCCCGCCACGCTCATCACTATTTGGCCGTCTTCGACAAGGGCGAAGCGGTGGCGCTGCATCACGGCAAGCGCCTGGCTTCACCGGGCCAGCGAATTGTCTTGTACGCCAAGGACCGTGGCTGTTCGCATCCCGGTTGTGATGTGCCGGGCTACTACTGTGAAGTCCACCACGTCGAAGACTGGGCCAGTACTTACCGCACCGACATCGACCAACTCACCCTCGCCTGCGGCCCCCACCACCGGCTTCTCGAGAAGGGCTGGACCACCCGAAGACGCGCCAACGGCGACACCGAATGGATCCCGCCGCCACACCTCGATCGTGGGCAACCGCGCGTCAACAACTTCCACCACCCGGAAAAGATCCTGGCCGAAGACGACGACGAAGAAGGGGCGGCTTAACTCGCCGCACCGCCGGCCTTAGGGGCCGCCGACCCGACGGCATCGCCGAGCGAGGCGAACCCGCCGTCGCGCAGCCGGTGCGCGATACCGTCGTGAATGCGCTTGGGCCACAAGCCTCCGCCGTAGACGAAGCCGGTGTAGCCCTGCAGCAGCGACGCGCCCGCGGTGATCCGCTCCCACGCGTCGTCGGCCGTCTCGATGCCCCCGACGCTGATCAGCACCAGGCGGTCGCCCACGCGGGCATGGAGCCGGCGCAGCACCTCGACCGCCCGGCGCGCCACCGGCGGCCCGGAAATGCCGCCGGGCCCCAGCGCGTCGGCCCCCGGCGTCTGCAGGCCGTCGCGCGACACGGTGGTGTTGGTGGCGACGATGCCCGCGAGGCCCAATTCCACGGCCAGGTCGGCGACATCGTCGAGGTCGGCGTCGGAAAGGTCCGGCGCGATCTTCACCAGCACCGGCCTGGACGTCTCGGCGAGCACGGCCGACAGGATGGGCCGCAGCGACTCGACGGCCTGCAGGTCGCGCAGGCCGGGCGTGTTCGGCGAGCTGACGTTCACCACCAGATACGACGCCAGCGGCCCGACCAGGCGGGCGCTGGCACGGTAGTCGTCGACGGCGCCGGCGGCCGGCGTGGTTTTCGTCTTGCCGATGTTGACCCCGATGGGAACGTCTGGTTGGTGCCGCGCGAGTTGGACGGCCAGCGCGCCGGCGCCCAGGTTGTTGAAGCCCATCCGGTTCAGCAGCGCGCGGTCGGCGGGCAGCCGGAACATGCGGGGGGCCGGGTTGCCGGGCTGCGGGCTCGCGGTGACGGTCCCGACCTCGGCGTAGCCGAATCCGAGCGCGCCCCAGGTCTGCAATCCCTTGCCGTCCTTGTCGAAGCCGGCGGCCAGCCCGAGCGGCGCCGGGAAGCGCACCCCGAACACCGTGCTCGCCAGCGCCGGATCCCTCGGGCCGAGCAGCCGCTGCAACAGCCGCCGCGCCGGGGCGAGGGCGGTGGCGCCGCGCAGCAGCGCGAAAACCAGCGTGTGGATGCGCTCGGGCGGCACGAGGAAGAACAACCGCCGCATCAGGCCGTACACGACGCCGTCGCCGGGTGCAGCCAACGTCACAGTTCCGGCTGGTCGGGACGCCGGTTTTCCAGACGAGATTTCTTGCGGCGCAACAGCACTCGCCTGCTGCCGTCGGTGTAGAGCCGTACCCGGGTCAGCTCCCATCCCCGATATTCGGCCTCGATGGACAGCCGGGTGGACGCGCTGAGCCGGGTGACCTCCGGCGGCAGGCGCAGGGGCACCCACTCGTATTCGTCGGACAGCTCGGTGTCCCAGCCCGCGGGCAGCCGACTGCTGCGCGACGCGGTCAACGCGTACCCGCCGCGTGCTCGATCACCTGCACCCCCGCGCCGGACCCCGACACCACGTACAAGGTGTCTGACGCTTCGTCGAAGGCCAGTGAGTTCGGTTGCTGCACGGTTGGGTAACGCACCTTTTCGACGGGAATTCCGGTGGACAGATCGTAACCAACCACGATATTGGAAGCGGTCTGGGTTACCCAGCTCAACGCGCGGGAGCCGGCCAGGCCGTAGGGCGCCTGGGGCACCGGATACGCCTGTCGCAGGATCAGCGGGTCCACGCCGTACACCAGCAGCTGCCCGCCGCGAGTGTCGGCGACCAGGACCCGGCCCAGCGGGTCAGCAACCATGGTGGTCGCGCCTTCGCCGGCCCGCAGCGCCTGCCGGGCCTGGCCGTCGGCGCCGATCGTGGTCACCGAGGTCTGTCCCCGGTCCAACACCGCAGTTGTATTCCCTTGCGTGGCAAGCGAATCGACCCGCGCAAAGATCTTGTTCCTGCTGCCGACGGTCGCGGTGCCAGCGGTGCCGGGCGTCGGCGCAGCCGGTGTTGGAGAAGCGAGCGTGTAGACGGCCCCGTCGGCGCTGCCCAGCACCAGCTTGCCGTCGGCGCGCAGGGCGACCGCGGTGAAATCGGCCGGTTGGGCGTCGGCGACGTTCACCTGCGACGCGCGGGCGGTGGCCAGGTCGACCACGAAATAGCCGCCCCGGGCGGCCAGGAACAGCGTTCCGTGGCCGTCGGCGGCCATCGCGGTCGCGGGTCCCGGCAGGGCGATGACGCGCGGCGCGGCCTTCGGGTCGCCGAAGACGGTGACGCTCGCAGGGCCGGCAGGCGGGGCCCCGGGCGCCAGCACCGCGAGCTGGTGAGTCCCACCGTCGAAGGTGGCCGCGGTCGCGGCCGCGGCGAGCGGGCGCACCTCGCCGGCGGGGGGCTGGGCCGCCGGCGGGGACACGGCGGGCGCGGCCGCTTCGATGGTGGGCGGCGCGGATTTGAATGTATTGGACGAACAACCTGCGATCGCCGCCAGCAAAAGAGCGACGGCGGGTAAACGGCGCTGAGCAGCCAGTCGATGACGCGTATGCCGTGACAGCAATTATTTTCCCTTGCGTAATGGCGGTGGACTTCCGAGTCTAAGGAACGCCTTCGCATCCAATATGGCCATGTCGCGCACATCAAGTCCCGGTGGCGAGGTATCGTCGCCTCATGGCCGTCATCGTTGACCGGCAGATCGCGGAGAAAGAGTTTGCTGTCGAAGATATGTCGACAGGAATCTTCGCCAGCGGGTATGGACAAGTCGGTGATGGGCGCAGTTTTTCGTTCCACATCGAGCACCGCTCGCTCGTCGTCGAAATTTACCGACCGCGCCTCGCCGGGCCAGTTCCGCAGGCCGAAGAGGTGGTCGCCACGGCGGTCCGCAGCCTGGTCGACATCGACCTCACCGACGAACGCAGCCTGGTCGCCGCCGTGCGCGACTCGGTGGCGCATGCGGTGCCGGTATCGCACTAGCCGATAGCGTCTTCGCACCGGGTACGGTCGTGGTCGTGGTTGCCCCAGCCTGTCGGATGTCGGACACCGCTGCATGACGGTCATCCTGCTGCGGCACGGTCGATCCAGCTCGAACACCGCCGGGATCCTGGCCGGCCGTTCCGAGGGCGTCGACCTCGACGACAAGGGCCGCGACCAGGCCGCCGGGCTGATCGACCGGATCGGTGACCTGCCGATCCGGGCGCTGATCAGTTCGCCGTTGCTGCGTTGCCGACGCACGCTCGAGCCGCTCGCCGAGGCGCTGTGCCTGGAGCCGTTGATCGACGACCGGCTGGCGGAGGTGGACTACGGGGACTGGACCGGCCGCAAGATCGCCGAGCTGGCCGGCGAACCGCTGTGGCGGGTCGTGCAGGCCCACCCGAGTGCGGCGGTGTTCCCCGGCGGGGAGGGGTTGGCGCAGGTGCAGGCGCGCGCCGTGTCCGCCGTCCGCGAACACGATCGGCGGCTCGCCCTGGAATACGGGGGGGAGAAGGGCGGCGACGTCCTATGGGTGGCCTGCACTCACGGTGATGTCATCAAGGCGGTCGTCGCCGACGCCTACGGCATGCACCTGGACGCGTTCCAGCGGGTCACCGCCGACCCGGCGTCGGTGAATGTGATCCGCTACACCGAATTGCGCCCGTTTGTGTTGCACGTCAACCACACCGGTGCGAAATTGGCGGCGGCGCTGCGGGCCGGACCACCGCCCAAGGACGAAGCGCAGGACAAGGGCACCGCCGAGACCGACGGCGAGTCCCCGGCGGGCGCAACGGAACAGCCGGCCGCGGTCGTGCCGTCCAGCGACGCGGTGGTCGGCGGCTCAACTGATTAATTCCGCTTAAAACAAGCGGTGCGGGGCAATCGAATCGCACGGCGAAGGCAACAGCCGGTATTTTGGAGGTGCCATGGCCCGCGCAATCCACGTCTTCCGCACACCCGACCGCTTCGTGGCCGGGACCGTTGGTCAGCCCGGAAACCGAACGTTCTACATCCAGGCTGTGCACGATTCCCGAGTGGTGTCGGTGGTGTTGGAGAAGCAGCAGGTTGCGGTGCTGGCCGAGCGCATCGGCGCGCTGCTGCTCGAGGTGAATCGCCGGTTCGGCACACCGGTCCCTCCGGAGCCCGCCGAAGTGGAGGACTTGAACCCGTTGATCACACCCGTGGATGCCGAATTCCGGGTGGGGACCATGGGCCTGGGCTGGGATTCCGAAGCCCAGACCGTGGTCGTCGAGTTGCTGGCCGTCACCGACGCCGAGTTCGACGCGTCGGTGGTGCTCGACGACACCGAGGAGGGGCCCGACGCGGTGCGGGTGTTCTTGACGCCGGAGTCGGCGCGGCAGTTCGCCACCCGCTCCAATCGCGTGATCTCAGCGGGGCGGCCGCCATGCCCGCTGTGCGACGAACCGTTGGATCCCGAAGGCCATATCTGCGCGCGCGCCAACGGCTATAGGCGCAGCGCGCTGCTCGGGCCTGACGATGAACTTGAGGCCTGACGACCGTGAGGTGTTGCGCGACGGCGAGCTGACGGTCCTCGGACGCATCCGCTCCGCCAGCAACGCCACCTTCCTGTGCGAGTCCACGCTGGGCGAATCGACGGTCCATTGCGTCTACAAACCGATCTCCGGCGAGGCCCCGCTCTGGGATTTTCCCGACGGTACGCTGGCTGGCCGCGAACTCGCCGCGTACCTGGTGTCGACGCAGCTGGGGTGGAACATCGTGCCGTACACGGTAATTCGTCACGGGCCGGCCGGACCGGGCATGTTGCAGCTGTGGGTCGAGCAGCCCGGCGACGCGGCCGACTCCGAGCCAAGGCCCGGCCCGGACCTGGTCGACCTGTTTCCCGCCAACAAGCCGGAACCCGGTTATCTGCCGGTGCTGCGGGCCTACGACTACGCGGGCGACGAGGTCGTCTTGATGCACGCCGACGACATCCGGTTGCGGCGCATGGCGGTCTTCGACGTGCTGATCAACAACGCCGACCGCAAGGGCGGCCACGTCCTGCGCGACATCGAGGGCCACGTCTACGGCGTCGACCACGGGGTGTCCCTGCATGTCGAGAACAAGCTGCGCACGGTCCTGTGGGGCTGGGCCCACAAGCCGGTCGACCAGAAGATGCTGGACGCGGTCGCCCGGCTCACCGAGGCGCTGGGCGACTCGCTGTGCGACGAACTGGCCGAGCACATCACGCGGGCCGAGATCGCGGCGTTGCGCAGGCGCGCCCACGCGCTGCTCGACGATCCGGTGATGCCGGGCCCCAACCGGCACCGCCCCATTCCGTGGCCGGCGTTCTGAACCGGCCACCGAGCCACCCACCGGGCCGCGCACGGCCGTCGGAGATACTGAACCGGTGAGCCAGGGCCCGGACGAGTTGACCGACGCCGCCCTGGCCGCCGAACTCGCCGCGGACGCGGGCGAATTGCTGCTGAAAGTGCGCGACGAGATCGGCTTCGGACATCCGTGGGCGCTGGGCGACGCAGGTGACAGCCTGGCTAACGAGCTGATCCTGCGGCGGCTGCGCGCCGAGCGGCCCGACGACGCGGTGCTCAGCGAGGAGGCCTACGACGATCTGGTCCGGCTGAAGCACGACCGGGTGTGGATCATCGACCCGCTGGACGGCACCCGCGAGTTCTCCACTCCCGGCCGCGACGACTGGGCGGTCCACGTCGCGCTGTGGCAGCGCCCCACCAACGGCGAGCGGGAGATCACCGACGCCGCGGTGTCGCTGCCGGCGCGCGGAAACACGGTGTACCGCACCGACACCGTCACCGCCGACGCCGCGCGCGTCGGCATACCCCATACGTTTCGCATCGCGGTCAGCGCCAACCGGCCGCCGTTCGTGTTGCACCGGATGCGCCAGTCGTTGGCCATCCAGCCGGTGGCGATCGGTTCGGCGGGAGCCAAGGCGATGGCCATCATCGACGGCGACGTCGACGCCTACCTGCACGCGGGAGGCCAGTGGGAATGGGACAACGCGGCGCCCGCCGGAGTGGTGATGGCCGCAGGCATGCACGCGTCGCGGCTGGACGGTTCGCCGATGCGCTACAACCAGCTCGATCCGTACCTGCCCGACTTCGTGATGTGTCGCGCCGAGGTGGCGCCGATCCTGCTCGACGCCATCCGCGACGCGTGGCGCTGACTTCCCGCGTTTAGAGTCGTTGGCATGCAGTCGTGGGAGTTTCCACCGGTTCCGGTGTTGCCGGGACGTGGCCCGGAACTCCGGCTGTTCGACACGTCAGACCGGCAGGTGCGGCCCGTTGCGCCCGGGTCGACGGCGACGATGTACGTCTGCGGCATCACCCCGTACGACTCAACCCATCTGGGTCACGCGGCCACCTACCTGACCTTCGACCTGGTCTACCGGCAGTGGCTGGACCTGGGCCGCGCCGTGCACTACGTGCAGAACGTCACCGACGTCGACGATCCGCTGTTCGAACGCGCCCAGCGCGACGGTGTGGACTGGCGCGAGCTGGGCGATCGTGAGGTCGCGCGCTTTCGCGAGGACATGGCGGCGCTGCGCGTCCTGCCGCCGCGCGACTACGTCGCGGCCACGCAGGCGATCCCCGAAGTGGTCGAGCTCGTCGAGAAGATGCTGGCGTCGGGCGCGGCGTACGTCGTCGACGGCGAGTACCCGGACGTCTACTACCGCGCGGACGCGACGCCGCAGTTCGGCTACGAGTCCGGCTACGACCGCGAAACCATGCTCCGGCTGTTCGGTGAGCGGGGCGGCGACCCCGACCGGCCGGGCAAGACCGACGAGCTGGACGCGCTGCTTTGGCGCGCGGCCCGGCCGGGGGAGCCGAGTTGGCCGTCGCCGTTCGGGGCCGGGCGACCCGGCTGGCATGTCGAGTGCGCGGCGATCGCGCTCAGCCGCATCGGTAGCGGCCTGGACATCCAGGGCGGCGGCAGCGACCTGATCTTTCCGCATCACGAATTCACTGCCGCGCACGCCGAATGTGTAAGGGGCGAGCGGCGATTCGCCCGCCATTACGTGCACGCGGGCATGATCGGCTGGGACGGGCACAAGATGTCCAAGAGCCGGGGCAACCTGGTGCTGGTGTCGACGCTGCGGGCCCAGGGCATCGAACCGGCGGCCATCCGGCTGGGCCTGCTGTCCGGGCACTACCGCGCGGACCGGTTCTGGAGCCGGCAGGTGCTCGACGAGGCCACCGCCCGGCTGGGGCGCTGGCGCACCGCGACCGCCCTGGCGGCCGGCCCGGATGCCGCCGACGTGATCGCGCGGGTGCGCCAATACCTGGCCGACGACTTGAACACGCCGAAAGCGCTTGCCGCGCTTGATGGTTGGACAACAGACGCGCTCGAGTACGGCGGCCACGACGCCGAGGCTCCAAGGTTGGTGGCAACCGCGATCGACGCGCTGCTCGGCGTGCAATTGTGAACGCGGTACGTTGTCGGCCATGACGTCGCTGCAGGACAAGGTTGTTTTGATCACGGGCGGGGCCCGGGGAATCGGGGCCGAGGTCGCCCGTCGGCTGGGCAGCAAGGGCGCCAAACTCGTGCTCACCGACCTCAACGACGCCGAGCTGACCGCCCTGGCCGCCGAGATCGGCGCCGACCGGGTGCTGACGGCCGTCGCCGACGTGCGCGACCTGCCGGCCATGCAGGCCGTCGGCGCCCAGGCGGTCGAGCGCTTCGGCGGCATCGACGTCGTGGTGGCCAACGCCGGCATCGCCAGCTATGGATCGGTGCTGCAGGTCGATCCCGAGGCGTTCAAGCGGGTCATGGACATCAACGTGCTCGGCGTGTTCAACACCGTGCGCGCCACGCTGCCCGCGGTGATCGAGCGCCGCGGCTACGTGCTCGTCGTCTCGTCGCTGGCCGCCTACGCCGCGTGTCCGGGCCTGGCCCCCTACAACGCGTCCAAGGCCGCCGTCGAGATCTTCGCCAACGCGCTGCGGCTCGAGGTCGCCCACCGCGGCGTCAGCGTCGGTTCGTCGCACATGTCGTGGATCGACACCGCCCTGGTCCGCGACACCGAGGCCGACCTGCCCGCCTTCGGCAAGCTGCTCAGCAGTTTCCCGTGGCCGTTGAACAAGACCACCACCGTCGACAAATGCGCGGACGCGTTCGTCAAGGGCATCGAGGCCCGCCGGAACCGGATCTACTGCCCCCGCTGGGTGGCCCTGTTCCGCTGGATCAAGCCGGTGCTGTCCACCCCGGCCGGCGAGCTGCCCCTGCACAAGCCCACCGCGGAGCTGTTGCCCCAACTGGACGCCCAGGTCGTCGCGCTCGGGCGCTCCACCAGCGCCTACAACCAGGGCTTGGGCAAGAAGGCCTAGGTTCGATGGCGGCGACCCGCCGCGCCCGGATACGCCGCGCTTGCGATCGCCGCTAGGTTCGATGGCGGCGACCCGCCGCGCCCGGCTACGCCGCGCTTGCGATCGCCGCTAGCGGGCTAGCGGCCGAAGCCCGGGCGCCGTCGGCGCAGGTAACGCTCGAACTCCGCGGCCAGCGCGTCGCCGTCGATCTTGCCCAGGGCCTCGTTCATGTCGACCTCGGCGTCGCCGCGCTGTTCCAGCGATTGCACGTACTCGGCCAGGTCCTCGTCCTCGGCGGCCATCTCGGTGATGGCCTGCTCCCACTCCTCGGCGTCGGTCGGCAGGTCGGCCAGCGGCACCTCGATGTCGAGCACGTCCTCGACGCGGCGGAGCAACGCCACCGTCGCCTTCGGGTTGGGTGGCTGAGACACGTAGTGCGGCACCGCGGCCCAGAACGTCACGGCGGGGATCCCGGCGGCGACGCAGGCGTCCTGGAACACCCCGGCGATGCCCGTGGGCCCCTCGTAGCGGCTCTCCTCGAGCCCGAAGCGTCTGGCCGATTCGGGGGAGTAGGCGGCGCCCGAAACCGGAACCGGCCGGGTGTGCGGCGTGTCGGCCAGCAGGGCGCCGAGGATGACGACGGTGTCCACGTTGAGCTTGTCGGCGATGGCCACCAGTTCGGCGCAGAAGGTGCGCCAGCGCATGTTGGGTTCCACGCCGTGCATCAACACGACGTCGCGGTCGCTGCCCGGCGGCCGGCAGTGCGAAATCCGCATGGCCGGCCAGACCAGCTCGCGGGTGACCCCGTCGACCTGCCGAATGACGGGCCGATTCACCTGGTAGTCGTAGTACGCCTCGTCGTCGATCTCCAGGATCGGGTCGGCTTCCCAGATGGCCTCGAGGTGCTCGAGGGCGTCACTGGCCGCGTCGCCGGCGTCGTTCCAGCCCTCGAATGCCGCCACGACGATGGTGTCGTGCAGTTCGGGCAGTGCGGCGTTCCCAAACGGTGGGCGATCGGATGGGGTCACAGAATCAGCGTACGGCCTTTGCTGCCGATGTTCGGCGTTGTGGGCAGGGTCCCGTCAACCGTTCAAGGGCATTCCCTAGGACGATTATCCTTGTGGGGTGCGTGCCGTTCTGACCGTCGACGACATCGGCAGCAGGCGTCGACGCCGTCAGGGCGAAATACGTTCGGCTTCACACTGGTTAACCTTGGTAACTACCTCG
>NZ_LZJJ01000212.1:0-12313 GCF_001667625.1 Mycobacterium sp. E1715 | reverse complement strand
GCCCGGCATCGCCAGGAACTGGTTCACCGACTGGGCCACGTTGCGGGACTCGCCGGGCGCGCTTTGGTTGTGGCTGAAGGCCTGCGCCGCGGCCATGAGCAGCTGGGTGGCCTGCCCGGGGTTGGTGGCGGCTTGCTGAATGATCGGGCTCAGCTGCGACAGCGCGGGCAGGCCCGGGAGTTCTTGAGTCGAATTCGGTTGCGGTGTCGCCGGGTCGGCTGCCGCGCTCGGGCAGAACCCGAACGCGGCAGCCGATGCCGTCACGACAGCGGCCAATCCTTTGGACAGATTCCAAGTGGTCGCCACGGTGTGTCCTCCGGTCAGTAGGGGGTTGGCGTTGCTGTCTGGCTAATTACTCAGGGCAGCCCTGCGAGCAGCGGGGCAACCGGGTTGGCCCCGGTGGCCGGCGCGGCCGGCGCCGCCGGAGCGGCCGGCGCCGCGGGAGCGCCGGCGAGCGCCGGCAGGTCCTGCGGCAGGGTCATCTGCGCGGGCAGGTTGACCGGCATGTTGGGCAGGAACGCCGGCATGTCGACCTTCGCCTGCGGAATCTGCGGGGTCGGCGGGGTGGCGGGGGCGGCCGGCGTCGACAGCCCCGGGATGGCCGGCAGTCCGGGAATGGACGACGTGGCCGGGGCGGCGGGCGCCGCGGGTGCCGGCTGCGTCAGGCCGGGGATCAGCCCCTGCAGGCCCTGCGCCGCCGACGGGGCGGAAGGCGTCGGTGCCTGCGCCAGTCCGGGGATCGACGGGATCGCCGCGTTGGTCGCCGGTGACGGCGCGGCGGCCGACGGGACACCCGGGAAGGTGATGCCCGGGGCGGCCGGCGCGGCCGGCGGGGTCGCGCCGAGCGCGGTGGCGAGGTTCTGCAGGATTTGGGGCGCGTTGGCCGCCGAACTGATCAGCTGCTGCGGAATGTTCGGGATCGGCGGAGCCGGCACGGGGTCGGCGTGGGCGATACCGCCCGTGAGTAGGGCTGCGGACGAACCGACTACGACGGCGGCTGCACGCAAGTAAGTCCAGATGGTTGGCATGACTCTCCCTGGTTGTGGATTACGGGGTCCAGCGCCGAAGTTACGTTGATACTGGTGGGACTCAAGTGACACGTGTGGCATTTATTTGATCGTTATTGATACGAGTGACGGCGGTGACCGAACGCCCGCCGACCAGGCCGTTGGGCGCGACGGCGTCCGCTCGGGCCGCCGCGATCGCTAAAGTCGGCTCATCGACACCACCTCGGCCGCCCCGGCGGCATCGGATCGCCGGCGGTTCGCGAGTCTGCTGCGGGCGGCCGCACCGGCCCTGCTGCTCGCCAGCGTCACCGCGCGGCTCGCCTGGACCTACCTGGCGCCGCACGGCGCCAACTTCGTCGACCTGCACGTCTACCTCGGCGGGGCCGCGGCCATCGACCACCCCGGCACGCTGTACAGCTACGTCTACGCCGACCAGACGCCGGACTTCCCGCTGCCGTTCACCTATCCGCCCTTCGCCGCGGTCGTGTTCTACCCGCTGAGCCTGTTGCCGTTCGGCCTGGTCGCCCTCGCGTGGCAGATCGCGACCATGGCCGCGTTGTACGGCGCGATCCGGATCAGCCAGCGCCTGATCGGCGTGGCGCCCGGCGCCGACGGTCGCCGCCTGGCCATGGCGTGGACGGCGATCACCATCTGGATCGAGCCGCTGCGCAGCACCTTCGACTACGGGCAGGTCAACGTGTTGCTGATGCTCTTGGTGCTGTGGGCGGTGTTGACGACGCGGTGGTGGCTGTCGGGGCTGCTGGTCGGCGTGGCGGCCGGCATCAAGCTGACGCCCGCGATCTCGGGCGTCTACCTGGTCGGGGTGCGGCGGTGGGCCGCGGCGGCCTTCTCCGCCGTGGTCTTCCTCGCCACCGTCGGCGTGTCGGCGATCGTGGTCGGCGATCAGACCGCCTACTACTTCACGAAGCTGCTGGGCGATGCGCAACGAGTGGGGCCCGTCGCCACCTCCTTCAACCAGTCCTGGCGCGGCGGCATCTCCCGGATCCTGGGTCACGACGCCGGCTTCGGCCCGCCGGTGTTGATCGCCATCGGCGCGACCGCGGTGGCGGCCGTGCTGGCCTGGCGGGCGCTGGACCCGGCCGACCGGCTGGGCAAGTTACTGGTGGTCGAGCTGTTCGGGCTGCTGCTGTCGCCGATCTCCTGGACCCACCACTGGGTGTGGCTGGTGCCGCTGATGATCTGGGCGATTCACGGGCCACCCCGCGAGCGCCCCGGCGCGCGGATCGTGGGCTGGGGCTGGCTGGCGCTCACCATCGTCGGCGTGCCGTGGCTGCTGAGCTTCGCGCAGCCGACCATCTGGCAGATCAGCCGGCCCTGGTACCTGGCCTGGGCCGGCCTCGTCTACATCGTGGCGGCCGTGGCGACCTTGGTCTGGATCGCCGCCACCGGCGCGCGCCGCACCGGCGAGATGGCCGGCGCCGAGTCCAAGGACTAGCCGCCGACGATCCCGTCGATGTCGTGCGCCATGGCGACGTCCTTCTCGGTGATGCCGCCCTCGGAATGCGTCACCAGGGCGAAAGTCACCGTTCGCCAACGAATATCGATATCCGGGTGATGATCCTTGCTCTCCGCGTGCTCGCCCACCCGGCGCACCGCGTCGATGCCGGCGAGAAAGCTCGGAAACTTGATCGACCGGCGCAGCGCACCGTCGGCGCGCTCCCATCCGTTGAGATCGGGCAGTGCGGCGTCCACCTGCTCATCCGTTAACACAGCCATATTTCGACCGTATACCGTCTGGCCATGCCGACCCAGATCGTCGTCGCGGGCGCGGTCATCCGCCGCGCCACGGTGCTGGTGGCGCAACGCCTCCGGCCGCCCGAGCTGGCCGGCCGCTGGGAACTGCCCGGCGGTAAGGTCGCACCGGGTGAAACGGAGCGGGATGCGCTGGCCCGCGAGCTGGCCGAGGAGCTGGGCCTCGAGGTCGGCGACGTCGAGGTGGGGGGCCGGCTGGGCGACGACATCGCGCTGGAGGGCATGACCCTGCGGGCGTACCGCGTGGGATTGCTCAGCGGAGAGCCGCATGCGCGTGACCATGGGGCGGTGCGCTGGGTGACCGCGGACGAGCTGCCCGATGTCGACTGGGTGCCCGCCGACCGCGGCTGGGTCGCTGACCTGGTGCGGGCGCTGTCCGCAGCGGCCTCATAACAAGCCCACAGCTGTTCCGCAGCCGACGCCCAGCCTCGTAGAAGGTCGCGAGGGTGAACTTGAGATATAAACCCAACGTGTACTTGTAAGAACTACTTGACCTGGAAGCGTGTACCGGAAGCGATCCCACGTCTGTACGGCGCGGTGACAGGGTCCCGGCCGGATGTCTCTAAGTCGCTAAAACCCATGTTGACCAATCGATTTCGATATCGGGCCGCCCGTCGCGGAGGTGTTAGGCGCGTCCTACGCGCCCCGCGCCGGTGCGCGATCGTTCCCCAGGCCAAAGGCCGTCGGCCATGGTTCGTGCCGGCCGATGAATCGATGGGCCGATGCCCGGTACGACGCACCCGGGCCGAAACGCCGGCCGGCCCGGCACGCGCGGCGCTACGGAGTGGAAGGGATACCTGTTGACTGTCACACCACACGTCGGTGGAGCGCTCGAGGAGTTGCTGGAGCGCAGCGGGCGGTTCTTCACCCCCGGTGAATTCTCGGCCGACCTGCGCACCGTGACGCGCAAGGGCGGCCGCGAGGCCGACGTGTTCTACCGCGACAGGTGGAGCCACGACAAGGTGGTGCGCTCCACCCACGGGGTCAACTGCACCGGTTCCTGCTCCTGGAAGATCTACGTCAAGGACGGGATCATCACCTGGGAGACCCAGCAGACCGACTATCCCTCGGTGGGCCCGGACCGGCCGGAATACGAGCCGCGCGGGTGTCCCCGCGGCGCGTCGTTCTCCTGGTACAGCTACTCGCCCACCCGGGTGCGCTACCCCTACGCGCGGGGCGTGCTGGTCGAGATGTACCGGGAAGCCAAGGCGCGACTGGGCGATCCGGTATTGGCCTGGGCCGACATTCAGGCCGACCCCGAGCGCCGTCGCCGCTATCAGCGCGCCCGTGGCAAAGGGGGACTGGTCCGGGTCACCTGGGCCGAGGCCACCGAGTTGATCGCCGCCGCCCACGTGCACACCATCAAGACCTACGGGCCCGACCGCGTCGCGGGATTTTCGCCCATCCCGGCGATGTCGATGGTGTCCTACGCGGCCGGGTCGCGGTTCTTCGAGCTGATCGGCGCCCCCATGACGTCGTTTTATGACTGGTACGCCGACCTTCCGGTCGCGTCGCCGCAGGTGTTCGGCGATCAGACCGACGTGCCCGAGTCCGGCGACTGGTGGGACGCAGCGTATTTGATGATGTGGGGCTCCAACGTCCCGATCACCCGGACCCCCGACGCGCACTGGATGGCCGAGGCGCGCTACCGCGGCACCAAGGTGGTGACCGTCAGCCCCGACTACGCCGACAACACCAAGTTCGCCGACGAGTGGATGCCGTGCGCCGCCGGCACCGACGGGGCGCTGGCGATGGCGATGGGCCACGTCATTCTGACGGAATGTTATGTGCGGAAAGAGGTTCCGTTCTTCACCGACTTCGCGCGCCGCTACACCGATCTGCCGTTCCTGATCAAGCTGGAATCCCGCGGCGACATGCTGGTGCCGGGAAAGAACCTCACGGCGGCGGACCTGGGCAGGGGCGTCGAGAACGCGGCGCTCAAACCGGCGGTGCTGGACGAGGCCACCGATTCGGTGGTGGTGCCCCACGGCTCGCTGGGATTCCGCTACGGCGAGGACGGTGTCGGCAAGTGGAACCTCGACCTCGGCGGCCTGATGCCGGCGCTCAGCGTGCGAAACGCGCACGGCGACACCGCGCTGGTGCACCTGGCCAGCTTCGACACGCTCAACGGTGAAGGCGCCACGGTGGCGCGCGGCGTCCCGGTGCGCCGCGTCGGCAAGCACCTGGTGTGCACCGTTTTCGACCTGATGCTGGCCCAGTACGGGGTGGCCCGACCGGGATTGCCCGGCGACTGGCCCACCGGTTACGACGACCCGACCCAGCAGAACACCCCCGCCTGGCAGGAGGGAATCACCGGTGTCTCGGCCGCGCAGGCCATCCGCGTCGCCAAGGAATTCGCCCGCAGCGCAGAGGAATCCGGCGGCCGGTCGATGATCATCATGGGCAGCGGGATCTGTCAGTGGTTTCACGGTGACGCCATCTACCGGGCGGTGCTCGCGCTGCTGATGCTCACCGGCTCGATGGGGCGCAACGGCGGGGGCTGGGCCCATTACGTCGGACAGGAAAAGGTGCGTCCGCTCACCGGTTTTCAGACCATGGCGATGGCCACGGACTGGGTGCGTCCGCCGCGGCAGGTGCCGGGAGCCTCCTATTGGTACGCGCATACCGACCAGTGGCGCTACGACGGTTACGCGGCCGACAAGTTGGCCAGCCCGCTTGGCCGCGGCCGGTTCGCGGGCAAGCACACGATGGACCTGCTGGCCTCCGCGACGGCGATGGGCTGGAGCCCGTTCTATCCGCAGTTCGACCGCTCCAGCCTGGACGTCGCCGACGAGGCGCGCGCCGCCGGTCGCGACGTCGCCGACTACGTCGCCGAGCAGCTCCGCGACCGCAAACTCAAGCTGTCCGTCACCGATCCCGACAACCCGGTCAACTGGCCCCGGGTGCTTACGGTGTGGCGGGCCAACCTGATCGGATCGTCGGGCAAGGGCGGCGAATACTTCCTGCGTCACCTGCTGGGCACCGATTCCAACGTGCAGGCCGAGCCGCCGGCCGACGGGATATCGCCCGTCGACGTGGTGTGCGAGGGGGACATCCCCGAGGGCAAGCTCGACCTGATGATGTCGATCGACTTCCGGATGACCTCGACGACGCTGGTCTCGGACGTCGTGCTGCCCGCGGCGACGTGGTACGAAAAGGCCGACATCTCCAGCACGGACATGCACCCCTACGTGCACGCGTTCAGCGCGGCGACCGATCCGCCGTGGGAAACCCGTTCGGACTTCGACGCTTTCGGCGCGATCGCGCGCGCCTTCAGCGCGCTGGCCAAGCGGCACCTGGGCACCCGGGGCGACGTGGTCCTCACCGCGCTGCAGCACGACACCCCCGACGCGATGGCCTATCCCGACGGCACGGAGGAGGACTGGTTGCACACCGGCGCGACGCCGGTGCCCGGACGCAGCATGGCCCGGCTCACCGTGGTGGAACGCGATTACGGCGCCGTCTACGACAAGTGGCAGACCCTGGGACCGCTCGTCGAGACCTTCGGGGTGACCACCAAGGGCATCACGGTGCATCCGTTCCGGGAGGTCGAGGAGTTGTCCGCCAAGTTCGGCGTGATGAATTCCGGTGCGGGAGCGGGCCGCCCGGCCATCACCACCGCGGCGCGGATGGCCGACGTGCTGCTGCTGTTGTCCGGCACGACCAATGGCCGGCTCGCCGTCGAGGGCTTCCGCGAGCTGGAAAAGCGGACGGGTCAGCGGCTCGCGCATCTGGCCGAGGGCAGTGAGGAGCGCCGCATCTGCTACGCCGACACGCAGGCGCGTCCGGTGCCGGTGATCACCAGCCCGGAATGGTCGGGCAGCGAAACCGGCGGGCGCCGCTACGCGCCGTTCACCATCAACATCGAAAACCTCAAGCCGTTCCACACGCTGACCGGCCGAATGCATTTCTACCTGGCCCACGACTGGGTCGAGGAACTCGGCGAGCACCTGCCGGTGTTCCGCCCGCCGCTCGACATGACGCGGCTGTTCGGCCAGCCCGAGCTCGGCCCCACCCCGGACGGGATCGGGCTCACCGTGCGGTATTTGACCCCGCACTCGAAGTGGTCCTTCCACTCCACCTACCAGGACAACCTGTACATGCTCTCGTTGTCCCGCGGCGGACCGACGATGTGGATGAGCCCCGGCGACGCGGCCAAACTTGAAGTGCGGGACAATGATTGGGTCGAAGCGGTCAACGCCAACGGCATCTACGTCTGCCGCGCCATCGTCAGCCACCGCATGCCCGACGGCGTGGTGTTCGTCTACCACGTGCAGGAGCGCACGGTCGACACGCCCCGCACCGAAACCAACAACAAGCGCGGTGGCAACCACAACGCGCTGACCCGCGTCCGCATCAAGCCCAGCCACCTCGCCGGGGGCTACGGCCAGCACGCGTTCGCCTTCAACTACATGGGGCCGACCGGCAACCAGCGTGACGAGGTCACCGTGGTACGTCGCCGCAGCCAGGAGGTGACGTACTGACATGAAACGTCCGAGCGAAGCTTGCGGAGCGAGACAATGAAAGTAATGGCGCAACTGGCGATGGTGATGAACCTCGACAAGTGCATCGGCTGCCACACCTGCTCGGTCACCTGCAAGCAGGCATGGACCAACCGGTCCGGCACCGAATACGTGTGGTTCAACAACGTCGAAACCCGTCCGGGACAGGGCTATCCGCGCACCTACGAGGATCAGGAGCGGTGGCGGGGCGGCTGGATACGCGACAAGAAGGGGCGGCTGCGGTTGCGTGACGGCGGCCGCATCCAGAAGCTGTTGCGCATCTTCGCCAACCCCAGGCTGCCGGTCATCGACGACTACTACGAGCCATGGACCTACGACTACGAGAACCTGACCACCGCACCCGCGGGCGACACGTTCCCCACGGCCGCACCGAAGAGCCAGATCAGCGGCGAACCGATGAAGATCTCCTGGGGGCCGAACTGGGACGACAACCTGGGTGGCTCGCCGGAGATCCTGGCCGGCGACCCGATCCTGAAGAAGGTCAGCGAGGACG
Organism: Mycobacterium sp. E1715; assembly: GCF_001667625.1. Classification (NCBI taxonomy): domain Bacteria; kingdom Bacillati; phylum Actinomycetota; class Actinomycetes; order Mycobacteriales; family Mycobacteriaceae; genus Mycobacterium; species Mycobacterium sp. E1715. Next base: position 4,517 of record NZ_LZJJ01000212.1, on the reverse strand, counting down.
TCAAGCTCGCGCTCGAAGAGACCTTCATGTTCTACCTGCCCCGGATCTGCGAGCACTGTCTCAACCCCTCCTGCGTGGCGTCGTGCCCGTCGGGCGCGATGTACAAGCGCAGCGAAGACGGCATCGTGCTGGTCGACCAGGACCGCTGCCGCGGCTGGCGGATGTGCGTCTCCGGATGTCCTTACAAGAAGGTCTATTTCAACCACAAGACCGGCAAGGCCGAGAAGTGCACCCTGTGCTATCCGCGGATGGAGGTCGGGTTGCCCACCATCTGCTCGGAGACGTGCGTGGGGCGGCTGCGGTATCTGGGCCTGGTGCTCTACGACGTCGACCGGGTGCTTCAGGCGGCGTCGGTGGAGAACGAGACCGACCTATACGAGGCGCAGCGCCGAATCCTGTTGGACCCGAACGACCCCGAGGTGATCGCGGCCGCACGCGCCGAGGGCATCTCGGACGAGTGGATCGAGGCCGCCCAGCGCTCGCCGGTCTACGCGCTGATCAACGACTACCGGGTGGCCCTGCCGCTGCACCCCGAATACCGCACCATGCCGATGGTTTGGTACATCCCGCCGCTGTCCCCGGTGGTCGACGCGGTCAGCCGTGACGGCCACGACGGTGAGGAGCTGGGCAACCTGTTCGGTGCGCTGGACGCGCTGCGCATTCCGATGCAGTACCTGGCCGAGCTGTTCACCGCCGGGGACACCGCCGTGGTGGAGGGCGTGCTGCGGCGGCTGGCGGCGATGCGTTCCTACATGCGCGACATCAACCTCGGCCGCGAAACCCAGCCGCACATACCGCATTCGGTCGGCATGACCGAGAAACAGATCTACGAGATGTACCGGCTGCTGGCCATCGCGAAATACGAAGACCGGTATGTCATTCCGACGGCGTTCAGCCCGCAGGCCCGCGACCTCGAGCAGATGGGCTGCTCGCTGACCGGTGACGGGGGCCCGGGGATGTACGAGTCGGGTGAGCCGGTGCCCGTCGCCGTGGAGACGTTCCATGCGCTCAAGCACCCCGGCGGGGAGGCGGCCGCCAACGGGCGGCCGCGGGTGAACCTGCTGAACTGGGACGGGCGCCAGGTGCCCGCAGGCATGTTTCCCGACGGGCGGCAGCAATGAGGCTGCTGGCCGGGCGCCGCGGGCGCGCCGACATCCTGCAGGACCGACTCGTCTGGCAGGCGGCGTCGCTGCTGCTGGCCTACCCGGACGACGACCTGCCGGGGCGCCTGGACACCGTCGACGAGTTGCTCGGCCACATCACCGGGCCCGCGGCGGCGCTGCTCGGGCAGACGCTCGCCGCGCTGCGGGCCCGCGAGCCGATGGCCGCTGCGATGGATTACGTGGCGACCTTCGACATGCGGCGCCACTGCACCATGTACTTGACGTACTGGACCGCCGGGGACACCCGCAACCGTGGCCGCGAGATGGTCGAGTTCGCCACCGCCTACCGCGAAGCGGGCGTGCGGCCGCCGCGCGCCGAGGCGCCCGACCACCTTCCGGTCGTGCTCGAATTCGCCGCCACCGTGGACCCCGCGGCGGGGCGCCGGCTGCTGAGCGAGCACCGCGTTCCGATCGACGTGTTGCGGGGCGCCCTCGCCGGCGCGGAGTCGCCGTACGAGCCGACCGTGGCGGCGGTGTGCGCGACGCTGCCGGCCGCGACCGACTCCGACGTGCGCCGCGCTGAGCGCCTGGCGAAAGCCGGTCCGCCCGCGGAAGCCGTTGGGCTGCAACCCTTTAACTTGACGGTGCCGCCCCGACGCGAAGGAGCGCCAGGTGTTTGACAGCGTACTGTTCTGGGACATCTCGCCCTACGTCACGTTGTCGGTCTTGATCGTCGGCACCTGGTGGCGGTACCGCTACGACAAGTTCGGCTGGACCTCGCGCTCCTCGCAGATCTACGAGTCGAAGTTGTTGCGGGTGGCCAGCCCGATGTTCCACTTCGGCATCCTGGCGGTCTTCGCCGGACACGTGATGGGCCTGTTCATCCCGCCGCGGGTGACGCAGATGCTGAAGATGAGCGACCATGCCTACCACCTGCAGGCCGTGATCGCCGGGTCATTGGCCGGCTTCGCCACGTTGGCCGGAATCGGGCTGTTGATCTACCGGCGGTTCACCCGGCCCGCGGTGACCATGGCCACCACCCGCAGCGACAAGGTGATGTACGTGGTGCTGGTGCTGGCCATCGTGGTGGGCCTGTACTGCGACCTGATCGGCACCGGCCCGCACGGCGGCGAGTTCCACTACCGCTACACGGTCGGCATGTGGTTCCGCCGGATCTGGCTGTTCCAGCCGCACGGTGAGGTGATGATCAACGCCCCGCTGGACTACCAGCTGCACGCCCTGATCGGCATGGTGCTGTTCACGCTGTTGCCGTTCACCCGGCTGGTGCACATCTTCAGCGCGCCGATCGCCTACCTGTTCCGGCCCTACATCGTCTACCGCAGCCGCGACGAGGTGACCAAGGGCGAATTGGTCGGCACGGCCCCGCGCCGGCGGGGCTGGTAGGTGTTCGGGCACCCAGCAATGCGTGTGCGTCCTGGGCTTTCCGTGTGCGTCCAGGGCGGCGACACGCCGTGCCGGGCCGCCCTGGACGCACAACGGGCGACCGGCGGGGCGCACCTGCCAGTTCGCCTTTGACCGCCTCGCGCTGCCACAATCACCGACGTGCCATTCCGTAACGTCGCCATCGTCGCCCACGTCGACCACGGCAAAACGACCCTGGTGGACGCGATGCTGCGGCAGTCGGGCGCCCTGACCCACCGCGGCGACGACACCCAGGAACGCATCATGGACAGCGGTGACCTGGAGAAGGAAAAGGGCATCACCATCCTGGCCAAGAACACCGCGGTGCACCGCCGCAACCCGGACGGGACCGTCACGGTCATCAACGTGATCGACACCCCCGGGCACGCCGACTTCGGTGGTGAGGTGGAGCGCGGCCTGTCCATGGTCGACGGTGTCCTGCTGCTGGTCGACGCGTCGGAGGGGCCGCTGCCGCAGACGCGGTTCGTGCTGCGCAAGGCGCTGGCGGCGCACCTCCCGGTGATCCTCGTCGTCAACAAGACCGACCGGCCCGACGCCCGCATCGCCGAGGTCGTCGACGCCAGCCACGACCTGCTGCTGGACGTCGCGTCCGACCTGGACGACGAAGCCGCCAAGGCCGCCGAGCACGCGCTGGGCCTGCCGACGCTCTACGCCTCCGGCCGCGCGGGCATCGCAAGCACCACCCAGCCGGCCGACGGCGAGGTGCCCGCCGGCGACAACCTGGACCCGCTGTTCGACGTCCTGATGGAGCACATCCCGCCGCCGTCGGGGGACCCCGAGGCGCCGCTGCAGGCGCTGGTCACCAACCTCGACGCGTCCGCCTTCCTCGGCCGGCTCGCCCTCATCCGCATCTACAACGGCAAGCTGCGCAAGGGCCAGCAGGTCGCCTGGATGCGGGAGGTCGACGGCCTGCCCGTGATCACCAGCGCCAAGATCACCGAGCTGCTCGCCACCGAGGGCGTCGAGCGCAGCCCCACCGACGAGGCGATCGCCGGTGACATCGTCGCGGTCGCCGGGCTGCCCGAGATCATGATCGGCGACACCCTGGCCGATCCCGATCACGCCCACGCGCTGCCGCGCATCACCGTCGACGAACCGGCGATCTCGGTGACAATCGGCACCAATACCTCGCCCCTGGCGGGCAAGGTGTCGGGCCACAAGCTGACCGCGCGGATGGTCCGCAACCGCCTGGACACCGAGCTGGTCGGCAACGTGTCGATCCGGGTGGTGGACATCGGCCGGCCGGACGCCTGGGAGGTGCAGGGCCGCGGCGAGCTCGCCCTGGCCGTGCTGGTCGAACAAATGCGACGGGAAGGCTTCGAGCTGACCGTGGGCAAGCCGCAGGTGGTGACGAAGACGATCGACGGCAAGCTGCACGAGCCGTTCGAGGCGATGACGATCGACTGCCCCGAGGAATTCGTCGGCGCCATCACCCAGTTGATGGCCGCCCGCAAGGGCCGCATGGAGGAAATGGCCAACCACGCGGCCGGCTGGGTCCGGATGGACTTCGTCGTGCCCAGCCGCGGCCTGATCGGCTTCCGCACCGACTTCCTCACCATCACCCGCGGCACCGGCATCGCCAACGCGGTGTTCGACGGCTACCGGCCGTGGGCGGGGGAGATCCGGGCCCGCCACACCGGCTCGCTGGTGTCCGATCGGTCCGGAGTCATCACGCCGTTCGCGATGATCCAGCTCGCCGACCGCGGGCAGTTCTTCGTCGAGCCGGGCCAGGACACCTACGAGGGCATGGTCGTCGGAATCAACCCGCGCGCAGAGGATCTCGACATCAACGTCACCAGGGAGAAGAAGCTCACCAACATGCGCTCGTCGACCGCGGACGTGATCGAGACCCTGGCCAAGCCGCTCGAGCTCGACCTGGAGCAGGCCATGGAGTTCTGCGCGCAGGACGAATGCGTCGAGGTGACTCCGGAGATCGTCCGGGTCCGCAAGGTCGAACTGGACGCCACGACC